>JANMJN010000907.1:0-22959 GCA_031371355.1 Saprospiraceae bacterium | reverse complement strand
ATTATCTAATTAGTAGGATTTATAGAAATTTAGAGAGAAAATATAAATTATTGTTGTGACTAACCAAGTGACGCATGTAGTGAGGGGTGATTTCAAATCCCCCTCACTACATGCGTAACTGAATATAACTCAATCCGCCTAAACACCTACAAAATAAATGCAAAAACCCAATTTTTTCCGTTCCAGTAGCCACGCCATGGTAGCGGGTGCTGCCCAACAAGGTTTCGCTCTCGTTCATTTTTTAATGGTGGTGAGATGGCTTACACCAACTGATGTGGGGGCTTGGGCAATGTTTTTAACACTCACTTCTTTTATTGAAATGGGGCGTTTGGGCTTGATACAAAACAGTATGGTGCATTACACGACGCACAACCCCAACGACCGTTCCCGAATTGCTTCTGCTGCCCTCGTTTTGAGTCTTGGGTCGAGTATCATTGGTGCATTGATATTGTGGGTTTTGAGTTATTTACTGAGGGGGGTCTTTCAGATGCCCGGATTGCCGATGCTGATGTTAGGCTACGTCATTTTGACCGTACTGAATGCCGCTTTGCGCTTTTTCGATGGCTGGCAAATGACGATGCATAATTTTAAAACCGCTATGCTCACAGCCAGTATTTTTGGCGCAACTTATTGTCTATTAACTGTTTTTGTGAAAATATATTTTAATATACTAAGTACAGAAATCCTTGTTTTACTTCAAATACCTGCGTCTCTGACCGCTTTG
The DNA here is from genome assembly GCA_031371355.1 of Saprospiraceae bacterium. Taxonomy (GTDB): domain Bacteria; phylum Bacteroidota; class Bacteroidia; order Chitinophagales; family Saprospiraceae; genus JAAFJT01. The sequence goes on along the minus strand of JANMJN010000907.1, from coordinate 22,235 downwards.
TTATTCATTTTTAAAAGCAATATAAAACAAATCAAATTTGCACCCATTGACCGCATATGGCTCAAAAAATTGTTCAATTTTGGACGTTATGGCTTGGGGTCTAATTTGAGTTCAATGTTGTTTCAAAGGGTTGACATATTGTTATTGGGTGCTTTTATGCCGCCCGCAGCCATTGCCGTTTACAATGTGGCATCGCGCCTCATCAGCTATATTGACTTTCCATTAAATATGTTAGGTCTGGTATTATTGCCAAAAATTGCGACTGAAAATAGGCAAGGCGGTACGGAAGGAGTCATTCAACTATTTGAAAAATCGGTTGCCGGATTGCTGGCGTTCACCGTTCCAGTGACCTTATTCACAATTTTTGGCGCGAAATATTTAGTCCTCATTGTGGCAGGCAAAGCGTTTCTCGATGCCACTATTTTGGTTCAAATACTTGCTTTAGCAGGTATTGTCAAGCCGTGGGGAAGGCTTTTCGGAGTCACTTTAGATGCCGTTGGCAAACCCGAATGGAATCTTAAAATGTTGATTTTCAGTATGTTCGTCACTGTTTTATTCAATGCTATACTCATTCCACGCTTTGGTACTGAGGGGGCAGCCGTCGCAACCACATCAGCGATTTTTGTAACGATAGGGGTCGGACAAATTTTGCTACGGCGTTGGATGAATGTTGATTTCAGACGAACTATTTATGGGGTTTTACCCGCGTATCGTATGGTCTTTTCAAAAATTAAATGGGCATGAAAACTCAAAAACCTTTGGTCTCTATCATCACAGTCAACTATCGTCAAGCTGCCGTTACGGTTGATTTACTAAATTCTATCAGCAAAAACACGTATAAGAACGTAGAAGTCATTGTCGTTGACAACGGCTCATTGGAGGATTGTTCGGCTGTTTTCAAAAAAGCATACCCCTCAGTAAAAGCGCTTGTCAGTACCGAAAACCTCGGTTTTGCAGGTGGCAATAACCTCGGCATTGCGGCAGCAACCGGGGACTACTTATTTTTTATCAATAACGATACAATTTTAACGGACGGGTTGATAGAAGCGTTAGTGTCACGTTTTTCAACTAATCCAAACATAGGCGTTGTCAGCCCCAAGATTCGATATTTCGATAACCCTCATGTGATTCAATACGCTGGCTTTACAGAAATGAACCGCCTAACAGGTCGTAATGAAGCGATTGGAAAAAATGAAACGGACAACGGGCAACATGACACGCCCTACGCCACTGCCTATGCACACGGCGCAGCTATGATGGTCAGTCGAAAAGTCATTGACGTAGTAGGCAATATGCCCGAAGATTTTTTCTTATATTATGAAGAACTCGATTGGTGCGCCCAAATAAAACGCGCTGGATTTGTGATTTGGTACGAGCCTGCGGGTTTGATTTATCATAAAGAAAGCGCAGCCGTTGGCAAAATGAGTCCCTTAAAAATACATTATATTACCCGCAATCGGTTGCTGTTTATGCGCCGCAACGTCAGTGGTTGGCGTTTAGCGACTTTCCTCACTTATTTTTATAGCGTCACAGTTCCCATAAAAAGCGTTTCTTTCTTGCTGAAACAACAATTTTCTTTGTTTGTGCCTTTTTGGCGGGCGTGTTTATAACATATTGATTGATAATACGTAAGTAAGGTTGGTTTTCACAAAAAAGAAAAACAAAGTTATGAAAGGAGTCGTTTTTACAGGCTTTTTAGATTTAGTCGAAAACAACTTCGGCTACGAAATGGTGGATAAAATCATTACGTCAAGCGATTTGATGTCTGGCGGTGCTTATACGTCTATCGGCTCCTATCCGCACACTGAGTTGATTCAATTAGTCTCGCAATTAAGCCGTTTTACAGAAATCCCTGTTCCAAAACTGATGAAGTTGTATGGTCAACATTTTTTTTGGGTTTTAGCGGCACAATATGGGCATTTGTTATCGCAGGTCAAAACGCCTTTTCAACTTCTCGAATCCGCTGACGGTCATATTTATATTGAGGTCAAAAAACTGTATCCGGATGCGGAGCTGCCTCAACTTAGTACACGACGATTGGACGATAAAACCCTTGAAATGGTTTATACATCTAAGCAAAAAATGGTTGATTTTGCAGAAGGTTTAATTGAATCCTCCCTAAAATATTTTGACGATAAAAGTACTATTGAAAAAACGAATCTCACAAAGGACGGTTCAACAGTCCGTTTCATTATTACAAAACAATAAATGATTGACGAAATTTTCGTACTAAAACGCCGCGTTGACCGTGAACGGCTGGCGAGGCGACATGCTGAATCCATATTGGAACAGAAGGCATTGGACTTGTATTATGCCAACAAGGAGTTGCGCGTCCTGAATGAAAATTTGGAATTTAAGATTTCGGAACGCACACGTGCCATGCAAACAAGTCAAACGCGCTTGGCTGCCTTGATAAGCAACTTACATTCGGGCATTTTAGTGGAAGATGAGTTGCGCCGTGTTGTTTTGACAAATCAGATGTTTTGTGATATTTTTAATTTGGAAATTTCACCCGCTCAGCTTATCGGCATGGATTATTTTGAATTAGCCGACGATTTTAAACATCTTTTTGAACAATCCGAAACTTTTGACCAAAGAGTAGAAGCTATTCTGCAACGCAAAGAGGCAGTTATTAATGAAAAATTGTCCTTACTCGATGGACGTGTTTTAGAGCGTGATTATGTTCCCATTTTGTTAGATGGACAATACAATGGTCATTTATGGCAATACAGTGATGTGACCGCTGAACATTATGCCCGAGAAGACCTTAAACGCAGCGAGGAAAAATATCGGGGTATCATTGAAAATATGGAATTGGGCTTAGTAGAAGTTGATAATCAAGGACTTATCATACGTGCCTATCCTCGTTTTTGCACAATGGTTGGTTATACAGCTGATGAATTGTTGGGCAAAGATGCGGTTTCAGTGCTGATTCCGTCTGAATATTACCCCATTTTGAATCAACAAATCCACGACCGTGCGCAAGGTATTGGCAATGTCTATGAGGTAGAAATGATAAAAAAAGACGGCTCTCGGATTTGGGTACTCATTTCTGGCGCACCTATTTTTGACCTCGATGGCTCTGTCGTCGGGTCTATTGGCATTCATTACGATATAACTTATCAAAAAGACCTACAAAACGAACTCGAAGAAGCCCGAGAAAGAGCAGAGGATGCTCAAAAAGCTGAAAAGCAGTTTTTGGCAAATATGAGTCATGAGATTCGCACGCCTTTGAATGCGATTATCGGTATGGCGCATTTGCTTTATGATACTGAACCAACCACCGAGCAAAAAGAATATCTGTCCGTTTTGAAAAATTCCGCAGAAATACTGAGGGGGTTGATTTCCGACGTTTTGGACCTTTCCAAAATACGTTCGGGCAATTTTGAGATTCAAAACAATGAATTTGACCTGAGTGGTTTGGTCAGTGCCATGGTCAAAACTTTTCAAATGTGCCAAGAGGGTAAAGAATTGAAAGTGACACTCAACCTCGACCCTAACCTCCAAAACATGGTTATTGGTGATGACTTGATGCTCAACCAGATTCTCATAAACTTGATTGGCAATGCTGAGAAATTTACGCAAAAAGGAGAAATAACAGTATCCGTTCGATTGAAATCAAAGCGAAATAACCGCATAAATGTTGAGTTTAAAATTGCGGATACAGGTATTGGTATTCCAAAAGAAAAACATGATTTGGTTTTTCAGAGTTTCAGACAAGTTGACGGCGACATCAAACGCAAGTTCGGTGGTACGGGTTTAGGTTTGGCAATTACAAAACAATTGGTCGAAATGCAAGGTGGTTCGATTCGGTTGAAAAGTCAATTGGGCAAAGGCACGACGTTTACTTTCAATGTTTTTTATCAAGAAACAGATAAAAAAATAACTTTGGAAGACCGTCCAATAGCCGAAAATGAACGCTTAGATGTGGCGGGCTATCGCGTTTTGGTTGTTGAAGATAACCACATGAATCGGAAATATATTTCGACACTGTTGACAAAATGGCAAGTCAATTACCAAATGGCACACAACGGTTTAGAAGGTGTTGAACTGGCAAGCCACGAACCTTTTGACTTGATTTTGATGGATATTCAGATGCCTGAAATGGATGGTTATGAAGCGACAAATGCCATACGTTATACGGTTAATTTGAACCAGGGGACACCTATAATTGCTCTGACGGCATCGGCAATGGTGTCGCAAAAAGATAAAGCCTTTTTAGCGGGCATGAACGACTATTTGTCAAAGCCCTTCAAACCAACCCAACTTTTTGAAAAACTTAAGTGCTTTTATAGTCAAAAATCCGAAAAAAAGGTCGAAACCACTTCAAATACTAAGGGGGGGTACTTCCAGCCTTTTATTTTTAATGAACGATTGGATACCGCCTTGCTTACTGAATTTTATGGGGGCGATTTGAGTTATGCCCGCGACATGTTTGATATTTTTTTAACAACCGTTATGCCGGAGTATCTCACGTTGAAAGAGCAGGTCGTTGCTAAAAATACGGCAGAAGTCGGGCGTTTGGCGCACAAGCTCAAACCCACCTTTGCAATGGTTGGTCTGCCCGATTTAGAACAACAAATGGAAGCCATTGAGCTGTCTGCAAAACGAAATGATGACCCCTCAGTATGGTCTAACCTTTTTGAGGATTTCGAAAAGCATATTGTTGACGCCGTTGAAGTGGTCAGAAATGATCACGCACTCCTGATGAATGTTAAATTCACAGGTAAATAAACGAAGTGGCATTGTTGTTGACTGGTCTATTTAAAGATTTTCGAAAAACATATTGAAGAGACGGTGAAAGCCGTAAAGTAAACTTATAAAATCTCATTGAACATGAAAATGAAGTGTATCGCTGTTGACGACGATTTGATGGCACGGAAGGCTTTGGAAAGACTGTGTGAAAAGAATAGAAGCCTTGAACTACTTGTTACCTTTGATAATGGCAAAGCTGCACTTGATTTCCTAACCAATACATCGGGCGTTGACTTATTGTTTTTGGATATCGAGATGCCTATTCTTTCTGGAATTGAAGTTTTAGAAAAACTTGCCGTCGTACCAATGGTCATTTTTACAACTTCCAGAACCGATTATGCTTATGAAGCATTTGAATTCAATGCGGTTGATTATTTGCGGAAACCCATCTCGGCACCCCGTTTCGACCAGGCGGTTGATAAAGCCCTAACGCTGTTGCAAAAACGTCAAGTTTTTCAAGCAGAATCTAACGAAATTTATGTCCGCGAAGATGGGCGTTATATACGTGTGCCTTGTGATGATATTTTATTTTTTGAAAACGTGGGCGATTATATTCGTGTAAAAACAGCTAAATCACAGTACATTATTCATGGAACCTTGAAAAGTATTGATGAAAAACTCAATGATGCACGTTTTTTGAAAGTACACCGCACCTATATCGTCAATCTGTCAAAAATTAAAGATATCGAGGAAAATTCTTTAGTCATTGACAAAAGCGTTATTCCTATCAGTCGAGCCAATAAGGGGGAATTGCTGGGGCGTTTAAAAATATTGTAATTGTCTCCGCTTTTAGGTTTAAATAAAACGACTTAAAGCATTTTTCAATTTTAAACTATTGATAATCAGTCCAATGAGATTTCAAGTCTTCGCACTTTGAAATCTCATGGCATTTTAAATAAGCCCATTCTTGATTTTTGACTTAATGATAAGCCATTCAAAATCCCTACAATAAAAACCAAAAAACCGCTCATTCCTACCAAAAACCGAAAACATACTGAGGGGGGGATTTTTGACCTTACTTTTGTATCATCAATATAAATAAAAAGAATACACATTAACTAAAAGAAGAGATGTTACATAAACCTACAGTTTTGATTGTTGATGACTCGCCAGTCATGTGCCGTTTTTTAGGCTTATTCCTCGAAAAAAAGTTTGAAGTTATTTCATACACCCATTCAGACGAAGCTTTAGCTTTGGTTGAAAGCGGATTTGAACCTGACTTAGTTGTTACAGACTTGAACATGCCCAACCTCAGCGGTATTGAGTTAATCGGCGCCATCCGAGATATCCTACCTCTCGTCCCTGTTTTGGTGGTCAGTGGTGCTAAAGAAAGTATTGAGCGCATTAAAGCATTACACGCTGGCGCTGATGATTTTTTAACCAAACCTTTTCATCCTGCCGAGTTAGAAGTGCGCGCAAGCAAATTGATTGATAAAGGCGCACACCAAGAACAAAAACCCAACCGCGTTAAACAACTTTTTGCAGGTTTGATGAAAACGGCTGCCATTTTATAGATTAATATTTTTTATAAATAGTAAAATACACACAAAACTAATGCAATCTTTAACACAAAAATCACGGGCATATTATGCCTCGAAACGCCTTATTGACATAATCGGCGCATCTGTTTTACTCTTGCTTTTAAGCCCGCTCCTTTTAGTTGTGGCTGTTTTGATAAAATTAGAAAGTCCTGGTCCCATTATATATACATCAAAAAGAGTGGGTCAGAACTATAAAATTTTCGGTTTTATCAAATTTCGGTCTATGCGTACAGACGCCGACAAGATGTTGTTAGAAGTAAGCAAATTGAATAATCAATATGCGACTTCTACAGAGTCCTCACCTGTTGTTAAACAATCAAATAGTATTAAAAATTTGATTTCTGACGAGGGTTGGCATTCTGAAATGGAATTACTGGTTACTCAGGAGCAGGAAAAACCATTTTTCAAAATTGTCAACGACCCGCGTATTACCCGCATCGGTACTTTCATCCGCAACACAAGTATTGACGAACTGCCGCAACTCATCAATGTACTGAGGGGTGAAATGTCGCTCGTCGGCAACCGTCCTTTGCCTGTTTACGAAGCTGAAAAGCTGACTACTGACGCTGCAATTGAGCGATTTATGGCTCCCGCAGGAATAACAGGGCTTTGGCAAGTCACCAAACGAGGTGGAGCAGGTGTAACTGCCGAGGGTCGTCAAAAACTGGATATTACATATGCGCGCCGTGCTTCATTATGTCTTGATTTATGGATTTTATTCCGTACGCCGTTAGCAGTTTTCCAATCTGAAAATGTTTGATTTTTAAGTGCTATTCGCAAAACTATGTTAAGCAAATGATTTTATTGTCCTTTATGGACTTTTCGAACACAATTACTATTTTTTTATTATATAAAATACTCATTAATAATCATTTACAATTAAAAAATTACAAAATGAAAAAGATCGCTTTTAGCTTGTTGCTAATGAGCATTGTTTCTTGCCGCCCTTTCGACTTACCAAACAATGGTCAAGGCGTTGACCAATCAGGACTTGTGGATGTAAAAGAAAAAACCATGGCGCAATTAGTGATACCCAATGGATTTACTTTTGCGACTTCAAAAAGCGTCAAAGTCAACATTGAAGCACGCGATAATGGTGGAAACGTCTTGAAAAATGTCGCTTTCGACCTCTATGTCAAGGACAAAGACAGTCAAGACAGCGTATTTTTGATGACTGCGCGTACAAATGATGAGGGGTTGTTTACCTCTAAACTAAAACTGGAATCAACGGCGGATCGGGTTATAGCCATTACAAACTATGTGGGTTTACCACCTTATCAAACAACGGATGTATCAAGTTCAAGCAATGTTAAATTGTCTTTCGGCAATGAAAATACCGTTAGAGATGGTATTGTGAACAGTATTGAGCCTAACAGTGGTGGCGGAGCACAAATAGGTGGTAGCGGTGGTGGTCTGTCTCCTGATGCAACGCTTTTCACATATATGGGAACCGTGAATAAAGATGGTGTTCCCCAATATCTATTGAAAAAAGGCGATGTTGTCAGCCAAGACGTGTTGAATGTCGTTAATGCGTCTTTGCCCGAAGGAAGACCCGTTCCACAATACAATCCAGAGTATATTACATCTTCTACGCAAAACAATATCGTTTTGAATGACTCCGCAGAGGTTTGGATTACGTTTGTTCACGAAGGCGCTGGTTATCGGAATGCTGTGGGTTACTATTCATATCCAACAAACAACCCGCCTAAAAAAGCATCTGATATTGTCAAAATGAATGTCATTTTTCCAAATACTTCATTCAGTGGAAGCGGTGGAGGCTTAAAAACAGGTGATAAAGTCAGCTTGGGTCGTTTTTCAAAAGGTACAACAATTGGTTGGTTTTTAGTACCCGACGGTTGGGTGCCTTCGCAAAAATCTGTAAGCGATGCCAACCATCCTATCCGCTTTTCAGACAGAAACCTCAATACGTTTACATCTGATGCTTATCGGAGCCATACTGTTTTGTTAGCAGACCAAGCACGTCAATTGTTATTGCTTGGTTTTGAAGACCTTGACCGCCCAGGCGGCGATAATGACTTCAACGATGCAGTTTTTTATGCAACAGCCAGTCCTTATTCAGCTATTTCAACAACCAATATGGTTCAGACAAAGACCTATGGTAAAGACACGGACAACGATGGCGTTCCTGACACTCAAGATGCCGCACCCAATGACCCGACTTATGCTTTTGTACAATATTCGCCTTCTTTATCGCAATACGGAACCTTGGCATTCGAGGACTCTTATCCTTCGCAAGGAGATTATGATTTGAATGATTTGGTTGTTGACCACCAATTTGAGTTACGCCTCAATGCGGCTAATAAAGTGACTTCGATGCGTACGAAATTCATTTTGCGAGCAATGGGCGCAGGCTTTCGCAATGGTTTTGGCTTTGAATTACCTATACCTTCAGGCAATATCGCTTCGGTAACAGGCTCAACGCTTAAAAACAATATCATAAAATTGAATAGTAATGGAACGGAAGCAGGACAAACAAATGCCGTTATTATTGCTTTCGACAATGGTTACGACTTGATGGCTTCACCTGATGGTGGATTTGTGAATACAGAAAAAGATAAGAAATATGTAAAGCCTGATACCATCAAGATGGTCATTAATTTCAGCACACCTGTAACTGTTGATGCTTTAGGCGATGCACCTTACAATCCATTCATCTTTGTCAACCGCGACCGCAGCCGTGAAGTACATTTACCAGGTTTCAAACCAACAAGTTTGGCTAACCTCAAGTTATTCGGCACTGCAGACGATGACAGCGGCAACGGTAAGTATTATCAAACCAAAAACAATTTGCCTTGGGCAATTCAGTTGCCAACGTCATTTGCTTATCCGATAGAGAGAGAGCCAATCAACAAGGCGTATTTGAAATTCAACGAATGGTCAGAAAGTAAAGGAACGCAGTACCCAGATTGGTACAAAGCAATCCCAAGCTATCGCAATACCTTAAAGATATATTGAAAAAGTCTCTTCTTTTAACTTTCATAGAACCGATGCTTTTGCATCGGTTTTTTTATAGTTATAACCTGTTTTCTTATTGTTCCAGTAAATATTCGCTAAAAAAACCAAAAAACCGCCCATTCCTGCCAAAAAACGAAAACATACTGAGGGGGGTATTTTCAGCCCCTATCTTTGTATCATAATTCATGAAAATAATTTAATACACACATTAAACTAACGAAGAGATGTTACAAAAACCTACAGTTTTAATTGTTGATGATTCCCCCATGATGTGCCGCTATTTAGGCTTATTCCTTGAAAAAAGGTTTGAAGTTTTGACCTATACCGATTCTGTCAAAGCATTGACGTTGGTCATGAGTGGATTTCAACCTGACCTCATCGTAACAGACTTGGATATGCCCGGTTTGAATGGCATTGCGCTCATACAAGCCATTCGGAAGGCTATGCCTCATGTTCCGCTTTTAGTCGTCAGTGGTGCGAAAGAAAGCACAGAGCGCATCAAAGCACTCTGTGTGGGCGCAGATGACCTCATTACGAAGCCGTTTAATCCAGCCGAGTTAGATGTGCGCTTAAACAAGCTCATAGAAAGACGGGAGATTCAAACTATTGTGTCTAATTCAGTTCAACAGCTTTATTACTAAACAAATAAGACAAAACAATACTTTTTAGTACTTTAACACAAAATAATTCCTCCAGAACTTTCATCTGCTTTAACTGCATTTTTATAGACTAATTGTTTTACAAAACAATTAGACAAGACCAAAATTGCATCCATTTTATGTGTTACTCTGTACTCTATCCTCATTGTTTCGAATATTTTGATAATATAAGCACATCGCCAAAACACAGTGTTAAAAATGTAGCGGTACTTAGCTATGTCTCAAGTTAACGGACTTTCTATACATATTTCTTTAAATTTTCAAACCATGTTTAATAAATATTTAAACGTTATCATTAAAATAATCATTTAAAATGAAAAAAACAGTATTCGGCTTATTATTGATGAGCATAACAGCCTGTAAACCTTTTGACATCCCAGAAAATGGTCAAGGTGTTGACCAAACAGGGCTGGTGGATGTAAAAAACAAAACCATGTCTCAACTGGTCATTCCGGAAGGCTTTACTTTTGAAACAACAAAAAGTACAAACATCAATATTGAAGCACGTGACAACGCTGGTGCCGTATTGAGTAACATTACATTCAACTTGTTTGTAAAAGAAAAGGACAGTCCAGACAGCGTGTTTTTGATGACGGCACGTACCAATACTGAGGGGGTCTTTTCCGCTAAACTTGACCTTGAACCCAGCGTTGAACGGCTTATTGCCACAACAACCTATATTGGTTTGCCATCTTATCAAGCGATTGAGGTAGGCGCTTCTTCCAATCTTAAAATGTCATTTGGTAATGAAAACACCGTTCGCGATGGTATTGTCAACGGTATTGAACCGATAGAAACAGGAAATGGCGGTGGTTCTGTAGAGGGCAGCAGTGGCGGCGGCTTATCACCTGATGCCGCTGTTTTTACCTACATGGGGACTTATACAGGCGTTGGTGTGCCTAAGTATTTGGTGTCAAAAGGCGATGTTGTCAGCCAGACTGTTCTCAATACGATCAACACTTCGTTGCCCGAAGGACGACCAGTACCAACCTATAATCCTCAATACATTACAACATCTGCCCAAACCAATATCGTTTTGAAAGCAGAAGCGGATGTTTGGGTCACGTTTGTTCACGAAATGGCAGATTATAAAAATTCATTGGGTTATTACACATACCCAACGAACAATCCACCTAAAACGGCATCTGCCATTGCCAAATTGAACATTGTTTTTCCAAATTGCTCTTTCCCGGGTAGTGGTGGTGAATTAAAAACAGGCGATAAAGTTAAATTAGGTCACTTTGCGGCAGGGACAACGGTTGCATGGTTTTTAGTGCCTGATGGTTGGGTCGGTAAAAGCAACCAATTAGTAACCGATTCAAAGCATCCAATCCGCTACTCAGACAGAAGCCTCAATACGTTCACGACTGAAGCAAATCGTAGCCATACAGTCCTGTTGTCTGACCCAACAAGCCAATTGTTAATCATGGGTTTTGAAGACCTTGACCGCCCAGGTGGCGATAATGACTTTAACGATGCTATTTTTTATGCAACAGTCAGTCCTTTCTCAGCAATTAACACAACGAATGTCGCTCCGACAAAAACCATTGTTGTTGACACCGACGGTGACGGCGTTCCAGATAAAGATGATGCGGCACCTAACGACCCGACTTATGCCTATGTTCAATACGCTCCTTCTGCAACGCAGTTCGGTTCATTGGCTTTCGAGGACTCTTATCCGTCTCAAGGCGATTATGATTTGAACGATATGGTCATTGATTATCAATTTGAAATACGCACAAATGGTGCGAATAAAGTGACTTCACTCCGTCCAAAATTTGTATTGCGAGCCATAGGAGCCAGTTTCAAAAATGGTTTTGGCTTTGAATTACCTATTACTTTTGACAAAATAGCCTCTGTAACAGGTTCAAAACTAAAGGATAACTTAGTGAAAATCAATAGTAATGGTACAGAAGCACGTCAAACAAATGCCGTTTTCATCGCTTTCGACAATGGTTTTAACCTCATGCAAGAGCCTAACGGAGGTTTTGTTAATACAGATAAAAGCAAGCCAATTGTAAAGCCTGACACCATCAAAATGGTTATTAATTTCAGTACACCTGTTGCTGTGGCTGATTTGGGCACAGCACCTTACAATCCTTTTATCTTTACAAACCTTATACGTGGCACTGAAATACATTTGGCGGGTTACAAACCGACCAATTTAGCGAACCTATCACTATTTGGTAGAGGAGACGACGACAGTGGTAAAGGCAAGTATTATCAAACGAAAAAGAATTTGCCTTGGGCAATTTTGTTGCCGACTTCTTTTGCTTACCCGATTGAAAAAGAGCCTATCAACAAGGCGTATCTGAATTTCAATCAATGGGCAGAAAGTAAAGGGACTTTATCTACGGATTGGTACAAACCCACACCGAATAATATAAACAAAATTAAGATATTCTAAGACATCCTCTTCATTTCAAAATTATAGAGAACCGATGCCTATGCATCGGTTCTTTTTTTTTAATAACACCACTTGAACAACCAAAAAACCGCTTAATACTACCAAAAACCGAAAACATCGGTTCAATAAAGCATGACTATACCAATTTTGCGGTACAAATAAATACAGAAGAGATTCATGACTATCATCAAAGCTTTCTTTAACCAACTGCAACGCCCTATCGCAGTCGGGGCAAAATACCTCGCCGAAGTAGATGGCTTGCGTTTTTTAGCGATTTTCCTAGTCGTTATTCAGCATTTGAGCGAGCGCATCGTGCGACATTCTCCTATTGATTTTTCAACACCTATAAAAAATGACCCGTTTGCGTTTCTCGTCAGTCGAGGCACTGTGGGCGTTTTTTTATTTTTTGCTATCAGTGGCTTCGTTTTGGCTTTGCCATTCGGCAAAAACACCCCCCTCAGTAAAAACACCATAAAAACATTTTATTTACGCCGTCTAACGCGTATAGAACCGCCTTTTGTGATTTGGATGACGGTCTTTGCGGCGGTTTTAGTATTAAAAAACAGCTATTCCATCGCTGAAATGGCACCGCATTGGTTGGCTTCCGTCACCTACACGCATTGGTTTTTTTTCGGCGAATACTCCATTATCAATCCTGTGGCATGGTCATTGGAGATAGAGATCCAGTTTTACTTGCTCGCACCATTTTTAGCCACCGCTTACTTCTCTTTCCAAAACATAAGAAGGCGACGTATCGGTATGGTTGCGTTGATAATAGGCTATATTTTGATTGAAGGGTATTGCGGTTGGTTGCATTTTCCGATGAAAGCCACCCTTTTAGGTCGCTTACCCAATTTTCTTGTGGGTTTTTTAATTGCCGATTTCTATATAAATGATTGGAAAAACGCCCCCTCAGTATCGAAGTCTATAAAATGGGATATCATTGCTGCCGTTGCCCTATTGACAATGTGTTATACATGGACAGAAGAAATAGCTAAAACATTGATATTCAATCTGGCATTGGCATTGTTGTTTGTTTCAGCTTTCAAAAGTCGCTTTTTTTCAGCTTTTTTATCCATCAGAAACATAGCAGCAACAGGGGGCATGTGCTATACGATTTACCTCGTGCATCTGCCTTTGCTCGAAGCTTGGTCAAATTTGACGGCAAAATGGACTTTGACGAATATGTATGCTGTCACACTGTTATGGCAATCAATTATCATTTTACCCATCGTCTGGCTCATTTCGGCATTGTTTTATATTCTAACAGAAAAACCATTTATGAAGCATGATTGGTTTAAGTCTATTAATTTAAAAACTTTATTTTCAATGACTTATAAAAAAATGGTGAAGTTGACCACGTTCTTTTCCCTTATCTTTTTGACGGCGAACTTAGTTGCTCAACCAGAAATCGAATTAGATTCGTCGACAGCTAAAACTTTGCGTTTGAGACCCCTCAGTGTTTTGACAAATTTAGCCTTGCAAAGCTCTGCTCAAATCAAAGCGAACTCTATTGACGAGGCACGTCTGTCCTTGGCTTATCAAGTCCAAAAAAAAAGTTGGGCTGACCTCATTGGTCTTCAAGTGAATACGATTTACGGCAATGGCAGTGTTTTAGATGCCAGTGGTAACGGAACAACAACCAGCTATCTTCTGAGCGACCGCAAAAACTTCAGTACAAATATCAGCCTGGGTATGCGTATTTCAGCAAGCGACTTTTTGACACGGGGAACCAAAGCGGATATGCAAAAAATACAAATTGACCGCGTGCGGGCTGAAAAGGAAATGATAGAAGACAATATCCGCGAAACTGTTTTGACACTTTATGTTCAATTGGAACTATCGCTCAAAAAAATAAAAATCAGAGCAGAAGGCGTTGAAAATCAAAGAATTAGCTTTGTCGTTGCTGAAAAATATTTTAAAGAAGGCAACTATTTACCGAGCGAATACTCAACCCTTTTGTCGAGAATCGCCAGTGCAGAAGACCAATACGAGGATGCAAAAGCCGAAACAAAAAAACTGCAACTACTACTAAGAAACCTTGTGAAAGCACCTATTTTTGAAAAATAAGCCTTTTTAATGGTGAATGGTGAATAATTTAATGGTGAATAATTCACCATTCACCATTACCTTGTTGATATTTTTTTGGGAAAAGAAGAGACGACAAATGAACCTAATTACTTTACTCCGACTAATACTTAGAAATCGTTATTTACTCATACTTTCAGCTGGTTTGGCAGGAGGTATGACTTTTCATATGACCAAAAACTTACCCAAAGAATACGAATCAAATTCTCTTTTAAACACAGGTTTGGTTTCAGGTTACAATATCGAATCGTCGAATGGTGGACGTATTGACTACGGCTACACGAACAACGAAATGGAAAATATTTTGGGCATTGCAAAGAGTCGGGAGACGCAATTAGATGTGGGAGCCTACCTCTTGACGCAATGTTTGATGCAAAAATCCCCCTCAGTAGAATTCATTGGTGAGACGGCTTTTAATGAGCTTAAAAAAGAAATACCAGAAGACATCCGCGCTCAAGTTGTTGATTATCAATCTTTTGAAGCGACTAAACAAAAAATAGAATCTTGGCGTGATGCTGATAAGCCCAATGTCATCAAAACAATGTTGGAGGGTGGTCACTCGCTGTTTGGTATAGACCATATCGAAAAAATAGTCATCAAACGAGAAGGCAATTCAGACCAAATAAAGGTCGCTTATACGTCAACCGACCCCTCCATTTGCCGCAATACGATTGAGGTTTTGATTAAAGTTTTCACAGAAAAATACCGCATGTCAAAAGAAAATCAGTCAGGCGATGTTTTGAATTTCTTTGAAAAAACGACCAATGAATCGGCTGCCTCCCTCAGTAGTAAAGAGGACAATATGCTCAGTTTTATGGTGGACAATAAAATCATCAACTACTACGAGCAAACCCGCTTTATTGCTTCTAAAAAAGAAGAATTAGATGAATTATATTTCAAAGAAATGATGCACCTCGCCGCGGCTGACTCTGCCCGTCGCAACCTCGAGACACAATTGGGCAATCGAGCAAGCCTGCCAAAAATCAATGAAAACATTGCACGGCAACGGCAATCCTTAACCTCCATCTCTTCGCGTTTGGCAAACCTTGAGATTGGCTCACTTGATGATAGTACACGACAGATAGATACTAAAACCGTCAGACTCCTTCAAAATCAAGCGGAAAAACTCAAAGCCGATTTGCGCCGCAGCGCCGAGTCCATTTTCGGTGTCGAGCGCACACCCGAAGGCGTTGAGGTTAAAAATATCCTTGCCCAGTGGCTCAATCAATGGATTGATGTCGAGCAAGGCTTGGCTCGTATGACTGTTTTTAGAGAAAGAAAAGCTGAATTTGACCGTATTTATAACAAATTTGCGCCCTGGGGTTCAAGAATCAAGCGATTAGAGCGCGAAATTGAAGTTGCTGAAAAAGCCTACCTCGAAAACCTGCACAGTACCAACGTCGTACGTATGCACAAGCTCAATATGATGATGTCAGGCAAATTGCGCATCGTTGACCCACCGCATTATCCCGACAAGCCCAATCCGTCAAAACGGAGTACACTCCTTATTTTATCTATTGTTGTCGGTCTTATCTTACCATTGGCATTGTTGGTTGCCCTCGAAATGCTCGATGCGACGTTGCGAACACCTGAAAATGCAGCTGCGACAACGAGTTTACAGCTTTTCACGGCACTCCCTAAATTGCCTAAAAACTGGGCAAAGCACCCTATTATAAGATTTGATCAGCTCGTTGAACGAGGTATTGAACAGCTTTTGCAACACTTGAAAATTGATTTGCAACTGCATACCCGCACTGTCCTCGCACGGATTGTTATTTTGAGTACAAACGATGGAGATGGGAAAACTTCTGTTGGTACGCAGGCTGTTGCCATGTTGCGCACCTATGGTCACAGAGTATTATATATTCGACCAAATGATAAGCCGTCAGAAGACGAACAAAACCACGAGGATAACAAGTTTTATAAAGTTGATTTTTCACTCATTGACAAGGAAGATGAAGCTGATTTACTCGGCGGCGAAGACATCATTTGGCATCACTACAACTATATCATCACAGAAATACCGTCACTCATTGGCGGCAATTATCCTGCAAGGCTGTTGAGCCAAATAGATGTGGCGTTACTGGTGTGCCGTGCCAATCGCTCGTGGTTGCCTGCCGACAAACGGGCGATTGAGACCATCAATAAATTCCTGAAACGCCCTTGTCGTCTTATTTTAAATGCCGTACGCATTGATTTACTCGAAGACAGCATCGGTGAAATTCCACGAAAACGAAGTCCAATACGTCGTAAAATCAAGCGAATCATGAAGCGAAACTGGGCTGAAAATTAGACCACTTTGACTTGTTTTCTTTACGATACTTAGCAATAAGAAAATCAGTGAAAATCTGTCGTATCAGTTCAATCTGTGGTCAAAAAAAATCAATAAAAAATCAATAAAAAATCATAACTATTTAATAATCAAAATTTTAGCACAATGACCTTATCCGTAGAATTAATGCAGAACAGTCTGTCTTATGCAGAAAACAATTTCCTAAACGACTCTGCGCGCCACTTACAAGTCGATAAAGATTTCATCCGTCAACACTTCAATTTAGACGGTAAACGTGTCCTTGACTTCGGCTCAGGCATGGGCGGCATGAGCCTTTGGTACGCCAAAAATTGGAAATGTTCGGTCAAAGGCGTTGACATTGATGGCTTCCACGTCAACGTTGCCAATCACCTCAAACAGAAACATGGTGTCGATAATGTTACATTTGAAAAACGCGACATCACGACCGACAAACTACCCCCTCAGTATGAAGGGACTTTTGACGCTATTTTTATGAATGACGTGGCAGAACACATCCCTTTTCCCATTTTAGAAAACATTTTTAGAGAATTCCACCACCTTTTAAGCCCCAAAGGACGGATTTTCGTCAGCTATCCGCCTTGGCAAAGCCCTTATGCGTCACACGTTGTGCGGGTCACCGGTCTGCCGTGGTGTCAGTTCTTACCGCAAAAAATGTTGTTGAAATGGATTGAAAAAAAGAATGAAAAAATCAGCGGTGAGCATGAAAGTGACTTAATCGAAGCATATAACGGCTTAAATCGCTTGACACACAGCAATTTTGCACCCATTTTAGAAAAAACAGGTTTCAAAATCAACACCCGTTTGAGCCACAGTTTGCTCAAAAGGCTGCCGATACTGAGGGGTATTAATCCACGTATTTTCCCTTTAAGTTTTTTGATTTCTAAAGAAATTCTCATTCTCGAAAAAGCAGGATAATGCCCAAAAATGACATTGTTTGCGTTGCTTTCCCTGCATGGGAAGGCAACTATTTGAAGTCAACCGTCCAATTAATGACCGAATTGGCGCGGCTGGGGCATCGCATTCTGTATGTGGATTATGCCTATACGTGGAAGGATTTTGCTCAAAGTCTGATGGGCAAAAGTTTCGCCACATGGCGGCGAATGATTGGGGTAGAACAGCGTCTAAGAACGGTTTCGTTAGGCAATGGCGTAGAAATCTATGTTTTGACGCTGCCCCCCATTATGCCCATTAATTTTTTGAAAAATCCAAAGGCTTACGATTCGCTCAATACTTTCAATGCCTTTTTTATCAAAAATGCGATTCGTACAGCCATGAAAACGCTCGATATGAAAGCGCCCACCGTTGTTAATGCCTTTAACCCATCGCTCGGCAACCTCTTAGCGGGAAAATTGAATGAATCAAAACTCATTTATTATTGCTATGACGATATTGGTGCGGCAACGTGGGCAAGTCGGCATGGTGAACGATTAGAAATGACTTTTTTAAAAAAAACAGACGCCATCATCGTCACGTCACAAGGTCTATTTGATAAAAAATCAAAACAAAATACGCCTTGTTTTCTCATTAAAAATGGCGTGGATTACGACCTTTTTAGTCGAAAAACAAGCGTTTTTCCTTCGGTTTCTCTTGAAAAAGATAAAAAAACAATCGGTTATCTCGGCTCCGTTGATGAACGAGTAGATTACAATTTGCTCGAAAAACTCATTTCAACGACCCCTCAGTATAACTATGTTTTTGTTGGGCGTGTAACCCAATCGGCTTACGCAAAACGGTTATCCGCCTTTCCAAATGTAAATATTGTCGGCTCGCAACCGCCTGCAACTTTACCCGCTTGGGTGCAACATTTTGATATCTGCCTGATTCCTTTTCTAAAAAATGAGTTGACCGCAGGCATTTATCCCTTGAAAATCAATGAATATTTAGCCGCCGGAAAGCCTGTTTTGACAACACGGTTTTCAAATTTGAGCGATTTTGAAAGCGTCGTGCATATTGCCGATGATGATAATGCCTTTTTGCAATTAGCACAAGAAGGTTTTTCAAAAACCGATGCAGAACGGCTTAAGCAGTTCGCATCGCAAAATTCATGGACTGCACGCAGCAAAGAGTTTTCAAAATTGATATAGATTCAGAACCCGAAAAGGTCGAAAGAAAAGACAATACCAAAAATATTGTTAACCCCAAAATATTTTAATCCCTAAACAGCCTTTGTTTACCTCACTGTATTTTCCGAAAAAAATGCACCTTTGCCGAATATAACCTTAGATTTATCGGTAATTTTCCAATCATCTGAACTTCTGACCCTATTTTTAATCTTATTCTATTATCCAATCGAAACGTAATGAAAAATTATGAATGATTTATGGTCAAAATTTAAAGGCGTTTTTATTCAACCTGACCCAAACGCTGAGGTCAATCAACCTGTAAAAACAGAGCAAAAAGCTCCGCCGACAACTTCAAAGGAAGATGTCAAAGCGACGCTGACGCCCTCAAACAATCAGGATACCCCCTCAGTATCTTCGACTTTTTCAGCACCTGTGAGCGATGGAACGGTCAATGAAAAGTTTATGAAAGCCTTATTTGGGGCAATGGAAGCATCGAACTTAGATAGTTTCGATTATTTTGAGTTCAAACAATCGCTTCAAAATTTGGCAAATATGCCTATGGACGAAGCGACTCGTTATAAATCCGCTTTCGCTATGGCTTCGACGATGGGAGCAACACCCGCCAAATTGGTTAATTCTGCTTTGCATTATCTCGAAATTTTGAAAAACGAGAACACAAAATTTTCGCAAGCAGCTGAAAATCAACGTGTTGCACAAGTAGGCAATAAACAAGGGCAAGTCGAAAACCTTGAAGCAGTGATGCAACAAAAAGCAGAACAGATAAAGAGATTGACCGATGAAATCGAACAACATCGTCAAGACGTGACGAAATTGAAAGAGGACATCGCACAGTCAACGGTAAAGGTGGAACAAACACAAAAGGATTTTGGCGCAACTTATCAGTCACTCGTCGGGCAGATTGAACAAGACATTACGCATATGAAAAATTATTTAACATAAAAATATTACTCAAATTTTAAAATAATAAAACAATGATAAAGGGCATTTTGGATAATATTATTCAAGTCTTACGTGGTAAAAACGGGAATATTTTTCTCATCGTGGGTGCTGTTATTTTACTACTTTTTTTCCTCCGCATCATGGGACCGCTTTTATGGTTACTCATTGTCGGCGGTTTGGTTTATTTTGTTTTTAAATATTTAGAAACGAAAAAACTATAATGGTTGGCAATGCACAACAACCTTCCGAAGGCTTGTAGTGCTTCGGAAGGTTTATCTACTTTCATCTAAAAACACATAAAAATGATACGTTTTCTATTCATTCTTCTTGCTTTTTCTACAATATTGTTTGTCAGCTGCGGCGACGGTAACGAAAATGACGACAAAGTAGAAACCAAAGACATTTCCCACAATGGCTCAATTGAAACCCAATTGACAACCGAACACCTGCCCGATAATCGCGATGTGTTGGTGACAACGCACAAGGTCTGGAGCAATGGTGCCGTGGTTAGTGAGGTTCGCCACGCCGATACAATTCCTGCGCTCGGCACTGCCAATATCCAAGCTGCCGACGCACAAGGCAACGCAACGACGGCGACGGGTCAAAAAGATTATGAATTTTATATCACAGTTAAATAAATCTAAGGCGCCATGAAAAAATCGAAATTAGTCAGTCTTGTCCTCATCTCCGCCGCCTTAGCTTCATGTAACAAAACAGAGAGCCAACAAGGCGCAAGCGGTGATTGGGACGCCAAAACAGACAAAAAAGTCTATATGCGCTCCGATACAACCGCGCATTATTCACGGACACATCATCACGGCGGCGTAGGTACTGCGTTGTTGTGGTATTATGCTTTCCGACCTTATGGCTCGTCAGGCTACGGCAATGGATACAGCCGCACAGGTTTTTACTCACGAGGCTTGAGCAAAAGCTCAAATGTGGGGTCAAATGCTGTAAAATCAACGATTTCAAGAGGTGGTTTTGGTGGTCGAGCGTTCAGTCGGTCATCATCTTCATAAATTAAATGATTACTGAGGGGGGCATTTTGCTTCCCTTTTTTATGACTATTAGAAGTAATGACAATGGGCAAAAGGCTAATGAGATTTAACTATTGACCAATGTCTATATCGCTCACAATAGGATAATGGTCGGAATGACGTACGCGAAAAATAAAGCAATTAAGCGGTTTGAAACGAGGATCGGTCAAAATATAGTCAATTCGCAAAGCGGGAATATGCCCAGCATAAGTTGTTCCTACACCCCGTCCAGTCTCTTGAAAAGCATCAATAAAGCCGTCAGATAGGGTTTTGTAGGAATACGAAACAGGTATATCGTAGAAATCACCACAGAGAACGACAGGATTTGGGCTTTCCTTTATGTGCTTTTTAACTATCTCTGAATCCTTTGCACGAATAATACCATACCGCCGAAAACGCGTTAACATACGTCCGATATTGAACCAAGAATCGTCGTCTATAATATCTTTTCGCCTTGCTAAGTCGTCTGCAATATCGCTTACGATATTTGAGCGAAGTTGTAAGGAATAAAACCGTATATTCTGTCCACGTACTGAAATATCGGCATACGTACAACCATTAGAATCATTACGATAGAGTAAAATACCTGAATTGAGAATAGGGAAACGAGAAAAAATTGCCAAATCATTCCCTTTGATTCGAATACTGTAAGGGTACGTTTTCAAAAAAGGAATGTCATCAAGCATTTGTTTATCATAATTGTCACCCCATTGAAATATATATTCTTGAAGACAGATGACATCCGCATTCTTCTTTTCAAAAAAACGACTCAATTCTAAACGTGCCAGTACCGTGTTTTTTGCACCTGGAGTCACTACACCATGAACATTGTAACTCATTACACGCAAACCATTGGTCATTTTCCTCCCCTCAGTATTTAGGCTTTGGGATTGTCCAAAATGAACACCAAAAACACTCGTCAAATGCGACCACCCAACGACTATAACGGCTGCTGAATACCACCAATAGCGGTAACGACTCAACGCCCAAATACCTACAAAAAGAAAATTGAGAATCAAGAGCCAAGGAAAGGCAACGCCCATAAACATCAGAAATGACATCTTTGCGGGGCTAATATAGGGTGCGATGTACGCCAAGAGAGTGAATAAAATAACCCAGAGATTAATTTTTCTTAAAAATCGAACCATGTATTGTATGGTTGTATAGTTGTTTGGCTGTATTGTTATATTGTATTATGCTGCATGGTTAACAATATTTTATCCATACAACAATTTAACAATACAGCCATTTAACCATTTATTTTTGACTGGCTTTAAAAAGGAATTCTTTTTCTTCTTTGGTTAAACTGTCATAACCATTTTGTTTGATTTTATCGAGAATGGCATCGAGACGTGCCTGTTCGTCGGAGACTCCTGCATCAGTCGTTTTTTTTGCGGAATCAGAGGTTTGACTGCCTTGTGCCGATTGTTTTTGT
>JANMJN010000901.1:0-2036 GCA_031371355.1 Saprospiraceae bacterium | reverse complement strand
TATATTGTAGCGGTCAAATTGTTGTTCCGCAAGAGAAGCCACTTCATCAACGCCTGAATAATACAGTTTTGCTTTTTTTGAACCGCCGCCGCCTTCACCCCCCTCAGTATCGGAAGGAATTAAAGGCAATTCAATCTTATCTTTATAGTCAAATTCTTTTTCAAAATACTGATGATTGGCAAAAAAATCAAACAAATAGAAATTGTCTTTTGGAACGGCTTGAATATTAGCATCAGCATAAAGGTATTCAAAAGTATGCAACCGTGTGCCTCGTCCTTTGATTTGGATATAATCTGTTGGTGAAAAAATCGGTCTTGCCAAAACAACATTTAACACATCTGGGCAATCATAACCTGTTGTCATCATACCAACGGTCACACATACACGCGTCTTACAGCTTTCATAATCGGGTAAGTTAGAATTAAACACGGTTAATCCATTAAGTTTATTATTTTTAAAATCTAATGTTCTACCCGCAGAACCCACAATATCAGAAGTAATTTGAAGGGCAAAATCAGAACCTTGTCCGTATTCATTTGGAAACAATTCAGTTGCTCTTTCATTCAAAAGGCGTGTCATAATGGTACAATGATGACGTGAGACACAGAAGAAAATAGTTTTTCCTATCTCATTACTGAGGGGGTCGCGTTTAGCATGTTTTAAAAAAGTATCTACAAACCGTTGGTTTGTTTCCTGCGAAAAAAACTTTTTCATAAAGTCTTTTTTCTGATAAGTATCCTCTTCGTCATCACCATCCTCATTCTGAAATTTATGCGTCCAACCTTGTTTACTTAACAAATCGGTGGTTATATCCGTCCTAATGTCCAATAATTTAGGCATACATAAATAAGGAGGTACATTTCTAACAGCATCTTCAAGGCTGAACCGAAAGGTTGGCACTTGGTCACCACAACCAAAAGTATTGTAAGTATCCAGCAATAAACGGCGTTCGAGTTGTCGCGGGTCTTTTCCTTCCAAATCATTGCGGTCAACACCTTTTAGATAGTCGCGTGGTGTAGCCGTTAACCCTAATTTCGCACCAATAAAATATTCAAAAACGATGCGATTGTTGCCACCAATCGTTCTATGTGCTTCATCAGAAATAATCAATTGAAAATCTGTAGGTGCAAAGGCTGTCAAATAACGATTTTCATAAGAAAGGCTTTGAATTGTCGTGATTACGACTTGTGCGTCTGCCCAATCCATTTTACTTTGTTTGTAAATGACAGGTTTTATACCATCTTTTTCAAGATAACCTTTCAAATCATTATACGCTTGATTTTCTAACTCAATACGGTCAACCAAAAACAAAACACGATCAGCATTTGCAGAACGAATAAACATTTTGATAACAGCTGCGCTCAAAAGTGTTTTCCCTGTTCCTGTTGCCATTTCAAACAAAAAACGGCGTTGACCAGCGACATACTTCTTTTGTAATCGTTTTGCCCCTTCCATTTGATACCCCCTCAATAAACGAATCTTATTATTCTTTTGAACTTCTTGTTTTTGTTCTTTTAAATACGTCAACCATCGTGCATCTTGAGAAACAGCAATATAATTTTCATCAATTTCTTGTTCAGCCATCTTTTCGGGACGTGGTTGCCAGTCTGCAATACGCCCAAAATCTTTAAGTTTTAAAAACTTAGAAATAACAACAGGATTTCCTTCTGTAAGATTCCAATAATAATGCACATTGCCATTTGACAGGAAAATGTGGCGGATGTTTTTGCCTCGCGCATATTCTCGCGCCTGTTCTTTGGCATTCAGAGGGTCAATACTTTCCCGTTTTGCTTCAATGAGTGCAATAGGTTTGCCTTGTTCGTTCAAAAGCAAATAGTCAATGAACCCATTAGGCGCATTTTCTAAGTCATTCCCTAAGTCCTTGTTTTGGTATTTAACCTTTTTGACACGGTGTTCTAAACTGATATTGGCTTTCAGCTTTCCATCGTCAAAAAAACGCCAACCCGCTTCTTCGAGGAGTTTGTTTATTTTGATACGTGCTTGTGCTTCTTTTGACATTGTTTAGATGTTCTTGG
>JANMJN010000881.1:0-2322 GCA_031371355.1 Saprospiraceae bacterium | reverse complement strand
TTTTCTGATTTTGTTAGAAAAGAAAATCAGTGAAAACCAGTCGCATCAGTGTCATCTGTGGTCAAATCTATGTCGTTACACATTATTCTCATTATCATAATCTTCTAACACTTGATCAACTGGCTCCCACAATTCAATTTTATTACCTTCCGGGTCGAGAATCCAAGCAAATTTGCCATAGTCATGCGTTTCCATTTCGCCAACAATTGTCACGCCCTCCCCCCTCAGTATATCGAGCAATTTTTCTAAATTTTCGACTCTTAAATTGAGCATAAACGAGCTATCGCTCGGCGCAAAATAGGTCGTGTCTTTAGGAAAAAGACTGAACTCAGTACGCCCGATTTGATCAGGTTTTTCGCGGTCACGCCATTTAAAAGTCTGATAAGTATTGCCTTTAAAATTGAGACCCAAATGTGCGTCATACCACGCAGTGGTTGTTTTAGGGTCATTCATTTTCAAAAAAATGCCGCCGAGACCTGTTACGCGTTTTTCCATAATTGTTTGATTTTCAAATTATTATAAATCAATTTTAAGTACTAATTTCCCAAACTGCTTGCCTTCACTCATTTTCATTAAGGCGGCATTGCCATCTCTTAAAGCAAATACCTCATCAACAATCGGAACGATTTTATGGGCAGCAACCAAAGCTACCATCGCCTGAAATTCCGCCGTAGAACCCATCGTAGAACCCATGATAGTTAGTTGTTTATAAAAAACTACCTGTGGACTGATACCCGACAATAGCCCTCCAGTTCCACCATAAAAACACAAACGGGCTCCTGGCAGACAGGCTTTGACCAATTCAGCAAAACCCGAACCCGCTGCACCGTCAATCACACAATCAAAACCGCCTGTTGTTGCCACTGCATTTTTTGACCATCCCTCCGTAAGATAATCGAATCCACCGCTTGCACCCATGCTAACGGCTCTGGCTATTTTGTCCTCTGAACTCGATGTTACCCATACTTCACACCCTACTGCGAGCGCAAATTGTAAGGCAAACAAGGCAACACCGCCACCAATACCCGATATCAACACCTTTTCACCAGCTTTAATTTGACATCGCGTAAACAAAGCACGATAAGCCGTCAAACCCGCCAAAGGCAAAGCAGCGGCTTGTTCAAAACTCAAATGTGGAGGCATTTTGACAATATTTTCTTCTGAAATACTGATGTATTCCGCAAATGTACCGTCTGTTGGCAAACCCAAAATTTCAAAGTCTTTGCCTTGAAAACGTGGATTATCACCCCATTTTATGCTTGGATTGATGATGACGGATTGACCGTCATGGGTCGTACCTGCACCATCACTCCCTAAAATAGTCGGAAATTTAATGCCTGCATACATGCCTTTTTGAATCCATACATCGCGGTGATTCAAGGCTGCCGCAGCCAATTTCACTAAAACAGACCCCTCTCCGAAGGAGTCATTTTGGACAGTAAGAACTGGCATTTCCATATCTTGATACGATAAAGGTTGGTCTTTTCCAACTAAAACAAGTGCTTTCATACATAAAATTTTATTAAAGTGAACACATGTAGATTTCTCGATGTAAGATAGGATTGTTATTGATTTTTACCAAACCAAACAGAAGGCTTTTTTGGAAATCGCAAAAAGTAACTTACTTTGTTTAAAGTTTGACACATAAAAAAGGGATTTGAAAGAAAAAAGGCTAATTTTGTTTTTACTCAAATCAGACAACTTTCAATCATAAAAAGACGTTTTCCTACCGTCATACATAAAAATTAGACGTTTATGAAAATACATCGCCTCCATATCCTTTTGATTGCCATTTTAATGCTGCTTATAACTCCAGAAATGGCTTTTGCAACGCATAATCGAGCTGGCTCAATTTGGATAGAACAAATCGGACCCCTCAGTATTCGGGCAACCATCATCACTTATACAAAGGCTTCATCGGTTGCTGCTGACCGTGATACACTGGACATTAATTGGGGAGATGGCAGCCCTTTACAAAAGGTCGCTCGTTCTAATGGTGGCGGCAGAGGTATTTTTCTGGCTGGTGATATTCGATACAATGAATATGTGGCGACTTATACCTATCCAGGGCGTGGCACTTATGTTGTTTCGATGACTGACCCCAATAGAAATGGCGGTATTTTGAATGTCAATTTTCCAAATTCTGATGTCGTGCCGTTTTATATTCAAACGGTTTATACCTTTTTAAATTCTAACTTTCAAGGAACGAATACAACACCTCGCCTGTTACAACCACCGATAGACAAAGGTTGTGTTGGCAGGACTTATGTTTATAATGTCAATGCCTATGACCCTGATGGTGACAGTATTGCCTATCGTTTG
>JANMJN010000879.1:0-1511 GCA_031371355.1 Saprospiraceae bacterium | reverse complement strand
ACCGCTAACAGAGGTGTTAAGTTTTGTGGCATTGATGTCATCAATCCCCACAACGCCGCTACAAACCGTTGTTAAACAAAGGTTTAGGTTCTCAAAAACGCCTCCTGCGGTTACAATGAATTGAGCAAAATTACCATCGGGCGTGGGCTGTGTCAGAACGATTTCGTTCATGCCTGTAATAGGTGAACGGGAGTCATCGTGCCAAATTAATTCAATGTATTGAGTCGCATTTTGTATGTCAAATTGGAGTTCAGAAACAGTTATCCAATCCGCTCTGACCAATTTTGCACCGAAACCGCCGCCACCATAATTGGTATTCAACGATACCGTGCTTATTGGAAAACCTGTTGTTGAGCCGATTAAATCTTGTGCATTGTAATTACCGTCGCTGGCAGGTGCTTGGCTCGAAAAATTCTCTTGATTGACGATGGTTGGATTGGTTATCACATTACGGTTATAGTCAAACCGATAATTTGCATCGCCCATTAAAAAGGTGTGTTGGGCATCATGCGCTTTGATTTGTATCTTTATCGTTACTTTATTATTTGTACAATCAACATTTTTAATGGTAGATCGGACATCAAATTGACCATTTTGAGCATTGAGATAAGTGCCAACAAAGAACAATAGAAGTAAGTGAATAGTATGTTTTAATATACTTCGCGTACAAAATGTCATCGGATTAGAGTTTAATGAATAAAATCATTTGACTAATAGTTCGGTGTTTCTTATTGAATATTTCTTTGATGCAAATTTTATGCCGTATTGGATTATACTTTGATATGGTTATGAGACATGAGTAGCGTAGAATCAAATAACCATTTTTCAATGTCGGCATAAAACAGTTTCAAACCGCTTACCAATTTTCTGTTTCAAAAAAATCCTTACTTTTGCTTTTTGATACTAACCAGACACTTTATTTTTCTATGAAAATCTTGCACTGCACTGAAAACCACTTCGACGAATTAATTAGGGTCGCCAAACAGTCCTTTATTGATGCTTTTGAAAAACAAACGGAACCTGACAATTTTCAAGCATACGTCAATAATGCCTTTGAACGGTCATCCGTTTTGGCTGAATTGCAGCATCCACAATCCATTTTTTTCTTTTTACAAACAGAGGATGGTGAAACCGCCGGCTATCTTAAATTGCGTTGGGACAGGTCAGAAGAGTTTTTTCCAACCGAAAAAGCCATCGAATTACAGCGGATTTATTTGCTCGAAAAGTTCTGGAACAAAGGTTTTGGAAAAATTCTCCTAGATTTTTCCGAATCTTACAGTCGTGAACAAGGTTTCGAATGGATTTACCTCATCGTCTGGTTTCAAAACCATGGGGCTATTAAGTTCTATGAACGCGAAGGCTGGTCAGTTTTTGGCAACAAAGACTTCCAGTTTGGCAATGAAATCCACCATGATTTTGCATTAAAGAAAAAAATAGCGTTTTAGTTTTGACCACAGATGACACTGATTTGACGGATTTTCACTGATTTCTTTTTAAACAAAATCAGAAAA
>JANMJN010000843.1:0-2907 GCA_031371355.1 Saprospiraceae bacterium | reverse complement strand
CATATCTGTCTGCAAACCCGATGCGGCGGCTTCACTGTTGCAAATACGACGAATAGCCGATAATATTTGCTCATATATGGTATATGAAAATGCTCTAACAGTCAATTTTAAATCCACTTCTGATGGTAAAACGTTGTGGTTTTCACCGCCTTTTATCATACAAACCGACACAACAGTTGGCTCAAATGGATTGATTTCACGGCTCACAATGGTTTGTAAGCGCATAATAATGGCTGCTGCTAAAACAATCGCATCAACGGCAGTCACAGGATAACCACCGTGTCCGCCCACCCCTTTAACTTTGATATCCAACATCTGAACCAATGCCAAAGTACGTCCTTTCACAACGCCCACCGTACCACTTGGCAAGGTCGGCGAAACGTGATAAGCCAAACAATAATCGGGTTTTGGGAAACGTGTAAACAAGCCATCGTCAATCATTTTTTGACTGCCATTGAAAAACTCTTCACCCGGTTGACAGACAAAAACGGCTGTTCCACGCCATTTATCTGTCAATTTTGCCATGTTTCGAGCAATACCTATCAAATTCGCTGAGTGCATCGAGTGACCGCATTGATGCCCACGTCCTTCAATTTTTGACGCCCAAACCTCTCCCCTATCATCACGAACTGGCAAAGCATCCATATCGCCGCGAAACATAATTGTCGGTCCTTCGCCATTTTTCAAAACGCCTACAACACCCGTTTGGGCGACTCCCTCTGTCACTTCATAACCTGAGTCTCGCAATTCAGCCGCTTGTCGCTTTGCCGTTTCGAAGGTCTCCATGCCAAGTTCTGGGTGTTGATTGTAGTGACAAAAAAGTTCGAAGATATGTGAATAGTCTATCTCTGTGAGTTGACGAATGTCATTAATTATTTGATTGTCAATACCTTGAGAACGCATATTTTCCTTTATATTTTTCTAAACAACCTCAATTTTTACTGAAACGCCATTCAAAACCGCATTTCCTGTCAATGCGTCAATGTCCATTTCATCTGTCAAATCGTTCAAACTTGCGCCTACATGTTGTTGTGCTATATCGAGTTTTACACCTTTTCGATTGTGCCCGTAGCCATGTGGAATACTCAGAACGCCTTGCATAATATCAGAAGTGACTTCGGCAGGGAGTTCAATACTACCGACACGAGACGTCACTTTAACCATTTGGCTGTTTTCAATACTTAAAGCCGTTGCATCATCGGTGTTTATCATCACAGTACAACGGTTTTTACCCTTCATCAACTTCTCTGAATTATGCATCCAAGAGTTGTTATCTCGCAAATTTCGACGTCCAATCAGTTGAAAACTGCCGTTATACTGAGGGGGGGTATTTTTCAACACTTCTCTTACTCTCTCGAGGTCTGCGACCATAATATCTGGCGCAAGGCGTATTTTTTTATCTTCAAAAGCCAAACGATTGGGCATAACAGGCTGTAAATCACCCAAATCAATGCCCGAAGGATTGTCTAAAAGTTGTTCTAAAGTCAATTCATATTGCCCAAAACGCAAACCTAAATCAAGTTTTTTTTCTGGTGGCTCGGGCATAAACTCACTTTTCATAAAGGAAAGACGATGCGTCAATTCTTGAAAAATCTCCCAATCATAGCGTTGATTGTCACCTTTTTGAAACAAAGGCGGCGAGTATTTAGAGGTGTTGCGGACGGCAAAAATGTGAAAAGTCATGTCATAATGAGATGTTTCCAAACCCGTTGCTGGCGGCAAAATGATATTGGCGTGCCGCGTTGTTTCGTTCAAATAAATGTCTATCGAAACCATAAAATCAAGTGATTCAAACGCTTTGTCCATTTGGCGACCATTGGGTGACGACAAAATAGGGTTGCCCGCATTCGTTATCATCGCTCGAATTTGCCCTTCGCCTTCGGTCAAAATCTCTTCTGCGAGTGTTGAAACAGGCGTTTCGCCCATAAATTCTGGCAAATCACGCACGCGGCTTTTCCAACGACCCAAGAGATTGCGGTGTTTGGCTTGCGCCAAAATATCAACCGCAGGTGAAGTAAACATGGCGCCACCTGCCCTATCAAAATTGCCAGTAACAATATTCAAACAGTTGATAAGCCATTGGCACAAACCGCCAAATTTTTGAACCGACAAACCCATGCGCCCATAAGCCACAGCCGATTTTGCTGCCGCAAATTCAAGGGCGAGGTTGCGTATGGCTTCTGCACTCGTACCTGTTTGCGAAGCCACCCGTTCAGGCGTAAATTCAACCACTGTATTTTGTAAAACGCTATACCCCTCAGTATAGTTATTAGTTATTGGAGATTGGGGATTGGTTTCGAACAAGATGACGTTTAGCATCGCTAAAAGTAGAAAAACGTCACTTGCGGGGCGTATGAAATGGTGTTCCGTACCTTTTTCAGCCGTTTCTGTACGTCTTGGATCAATAACGACGACCTTACCGTTCCGTTTTTGTATCTTTTTTAAATAACCCCCCATATCAGGCGCAGTCATAAGGGAACCATTTGAAGCCATAGGATTGCCGCCCATAATGAGCATAAAATCCGTCCGTGAAACATCCGGAATCGGTATCAATAGCGGATGCCCAAACATCGCCCACGCTGCAAAATGACTGGGCAATTGGTCAAGCGAAGTGGCTGAAAAGAGGTTTTTTGTCTTCAAACTTTTGATAAAAGCGGTAGAATTCATGGTTGTCCCCCAGTTGTGTACGGAAGGGTTACCGAGATACATCCCAACGGCATTTTGACCCCATTTTGCTTGTATCCGTTGCAGATTTTCGACGACATAATCCATCGCTTCGTCCCAACCGATTGTTTCCCAAGAGCCATCGTCTTTTCGGCGGATCGGTTGTTTGAGCCGATTGGGATCTTCATAAATATCTTTCAAAGCATAAGCCTTCGGACAAAGGTAGCCTTTACTGAGGGGGTC
>JANMJN010000378.1:0-3173 GCA_031371355.1 Saprospiraceae bacterium | reverse complement strand
CACCTCAAAAACAGACCCCTCAGTAATTGCCCGTTTGCGGCTACCGACGGAATCCGAAAAAGGCTATCAACACATCATCGAACAGATTGCGCGAGTCGTTTCGATGCTTGAAGAATCGGCGGGTATCAAAGCGACAAAGGTCGGTATTGGTGTTCCCGGTACAAATGACCCCGTTCAAGGCGTACATAAAAACGCCAATACGACTTGTCTCAACGGGCAACCTTTCAAAAAAGACTTGGCAACGCGGCTTGGCATCGAAGTTAATATGGCAAATGATGCAAACTGTTTTGCCATTGCAGAAGCCATTTTAGGGGCAGTGCCCGACGTTTTGCCCAATGCCGAAGTCGTGTTTGGCGTCATCATGGGTACTGGTGTCGGCGGCGGAGTCGTGTTTAACAGACAGGTTTGGAATGGTCGTCAAGGGATAGCAGGTGAGTGGGGACATAACTTTTTAGACGCATCAGGCGGCAAATGTTATTGTGGTCAAATCGGTTGCATCGAAACGGTGATTTCGGGACCTGCGCTTGAGCGTTATTATTTCTCTAAAACGGGTGTGAAAAAGAAGTTGCGCCAAATCATGGACAGCATCGAAACCGATACAGCTGCCAAGGAAACCAAGGAAAGACTTATTTATTTTTTCGGCAGAGCCATCGCGACTATAGTCAATATACTCGATCCAGATGCAATTGTGCTGGGTGGTGGTGTCGGCAATATTTCAGAGCTTTATACTGAGGGGGTAGTTGAGGCGACAAAATATGTCTTCAATCCACGCCTTGATACGGTGTTTTTGAAACCGAAGTTAGGAGATTCGGCAGGGGTTTTTGGGGCGGCTTTGCTGTGAAAGTCTAAAATATTCAGAAATATCCTTAAAACGCTATTGCCCAAACCATCAACGTACGGTCATCACTTGCCGAAATCAAATAATCATTATAGTTTGACCAAAAAAGGCGATTGACAGAGCGAATATGGCAACCATGACGAATCGTATCAATCACTTTTAATAAATGCAATTTAGGGTTTTGAGCGCCTAATTGCCAAATTTTTATGGTTCTATCACGGCTTGCAGTTGCAAAAATCGTCCGATTTTTTGGGTGAAAAACAATGGAATTGATGGTGAAAAGATGGGCTGGAAGCGATTCTATAACATTTGAGAGGTCGTTTTTTTTGTCAAAAACGCCCCCCTCAGTATTTTTATCCAAAATGCTTAATTTCAAATGCGCATCACGTCCGCCAGTTAACAAATAGGCACTGTCGGGCGTGTAGCGAATGGCAAAAATAGAATTGTCATGTACTTTTTTCCAAACATCTTTTAATTCTAAACTTGTGGCATCAACGAAATAGACACTGCCATCACTGGCGCCGACTGCCAATTCATTCTTTTCTTTTGAATAATCAAAACAGCGTAAACTCTTGTGCGACAACTGAATGCTTTCCAAAGAACGATTTTCAGTCAACGACCAACGAGTTAAAATGCCATCGCCGCCAATCGTAAGTAATTGATTATCAATTATTTTTAAATCAAAGCAGCCTTTGCCGCCGTGGTGTGCCACGTTCCGTATAAGGGTCGGTTCGGCAAGGTCAACGAAACGCACGCCGCCGTCCATATCACCCGCAATAATTTTGTTTTGATTTTTAAGAAAAAGAAGAGAAAAAATATTGCGCTCAACTTTAGCCACCAAACGCCCGACATCAGGCTGCGCTAAATCCCATTCGACAACCCAACCGTCACCCGCGCCACTCAAAATGTGCTGTTCATCGCTCTCCTCAGTAATAGCGAATATGGCTCCCATATGCCCCGTCAATTGTGCTATTTTGGTTACATCCACTTCACCATTCAATATTTATTCATTTAACATAAAAGCTTAAATTCTAAACATAAAATATTGAAAATCAATATTTTATTCACCATTCACCATTCACCATTACCTAAGGTCTTTTTCGCGAAGCCAGATAATTTACCAAATCCTCATATTTCGTTGTCCAACGCTTTGCTACTTCATCGGTCACCCGCAAACCATCAATAAAAGGTAGGATAATCGTATCATATTGATTGTCTTTGAGAAGTAAGTCTCTGCGCATTTTTTCAGCCGAAGCATAGTCTTGAAACAAGCCAACCGAATAGGAATATACCCCCTCAGTACCCGAAGCCTCCATCATAGCATCACCATACTTGACGAGAATATCATTGTCAAATATCCTTTTGGTCGTTACAATTTGTATTTTATAGCTCAAACCTGTGGCATGAACTTTCAAACGGTTGCCCACAGGGTTCGCCATAAAAGACGAAACAGCAGGTGCGTTATTATGGGTAATAACAGGCGCAGGGGGTATTTCTAAGTTACCAATAGTCATATCCACCCGCCGATTCAATTTTTCACCCGTTGGATTAGCCAAGCCATTAACAAACGTTTGGGCAATCGGATATTGGCTGCCCACAGCTTTCAAAACGATATTTTCGTTTTTTAAACCATTGTCTGTCAAGTATTTAGCGATTTTTTCTAAGCGTTTCATGGAAAAATATAAATCGAAAGAAACTTTTTCACCTTCTGTATTATTCCCAGTCAAAACAATTTTCAAGTTTGGAAACTGCTTTACCAAACCTAAAACCGTCCGCAATTGTTGCAGATTTGCCCCCCTCAGTAAATCATCGTCGTTGTCATAAAAAAGCGGATCCAATGTCACTTCTACTATCTTTTGCTCCTTTGGTTTATCGGCATTTGCCAATTCTTCCTCTTTTTTTATCTGCTCAATAAGGTGAAAAGAAACGGGTACCGATGGATTCTGTTCAGATTGATATTTTTTGAATAAAGCGGTATAAATATCACGTTCACCATAGCCTTCTTTCCGACTTGAACAAAAATACGCCCTCATGCCATCCGTTGTCAACCTAAAAAACATATCGTCGCTAGCCGAATTTATCGGTTTACCGAGATTTATAGCAGGCATAAAACGGAGGCTGTCGGAGTCAAAAGTGGATTTAAACACATCAAAACCGCCGATAGATGCTGTTGAATTAGAAGAATAGTATAAACTACGCCCATCATTTGCCAAGAAAGGCGTTGTTTCATCAAAAGCGGAGTTTACGCCTTTGCCCAAATTTTTAGGCTTACGCCAAACACCGTCGGCAAAAACGGTGTAGTATAAATCCAAGCCGCCAAAACCCTCTGGTCGTC
>JANMJN010000750.1:0-4156 GCA_031371355.1 Saprospiraceae bacterium | reverse complement strand
AATGGTGAATGGTGAATGGTGAATAATAAAATATTAATTTTCATTACACCATTAAATTAACGCCTCTTTTTCTTGGGCTTCGGTTTTGAACGGGGCTTTTCGATGTGGTCAACCAATTCAAAATGGCGTTCAAAAATCCGTGTATTCTCTCTATCATCCGTCACCGTTATTTTCAAAAAATGATCCCCCTCAGTATTTAGTGGGTTTGGCAGGTCTTCAAAACGACAAAAAAGCAAATCATACTTGCCATCTAATTCCATCAATATCCATTGCCCATCTATTTCAGCGCGATAATGCAACGGACGACCTTCGATATTATCCCTAATTTTAAAGGACATACGGCTTGTTTTTGCCATTTTGCTCCCAAAGTTTTCTGGTGTAATGGTAGGTGGTGTTTGGTCAACTTCAATAGAATAATTACCAAACCGGCTGTTTTTGGCTGTCAAAAAGCCTTCATTGTCCCATGTACCACCACAAGTATAGGTACGCCCGTCTTCGCGCGTACAATAGGCGATGAATGCTTTTGCCCTTAATGAATCGGGTAAATTTTGAGGTTTTAACGCAATTTTAAAATCATAATGAACAGGCGTTCCGACATCGTGAAGCTGATATGTCTGTGCATATTGTCCCCCCTCAGTAGGCGTTACGCCAAATCGGGCATACACATCCTCATAAAAACAACCTTTTGGAAAGTAAAATAAAGCCTTGTCATTAGGCTTGATAATACTTTCTTTATCATAAGGGAATAAATAGGTGTAAGGCTTCGATAGTGGGACAATTGTCTGTTGTTTTGCACGAGTAACAAACGAAAAGGTTGTTGTATTGCCCGCCACATCAGAAGCAATCAAATTGATTCTTTTGCAACAAGAGTCTGTTCCCGATGCCTGTTGTAATGCTACGACACCATTATTTTGCAATGAATCGTACATTGAAAGCCTATCGCCGCCTAAACGAAAAGCGCGGTGATAAAAAGTCCGACGGACATAGTGTTCATAATAATCAATATGTGCATTAATGTAACGCGTTTCATCAAAACCAAATCGTTCCGCTTTGAATTGAAAAATAGGTACATTGTCAGAAAATAATTCTAAAGTAAAAATGCCATTTTCACCCGAATTACCCCCTTGCCTATCTGTCGCTTTCAAAGCAAAAGCTACATTTGAAGCAGCCACATCGAGCGTATCACCCACAATTGAATATTGGTTTGCCGATTTTTTGATCATATTAATATAACGTGTACCAATCACTTCTTTTTTATCATCTAAAAGATAGACTTTCAGACCTTCAAACTTTGGCGATACATCGTCTGACACATTGAAACCAAACAAAAGCGGGTTTAGTGCTTTTTCAGACAGGGTTTCTCTGATTTCAAAATGCAAATGCTGCCCAAATGAATGACCGCGATTGCCCATAGTCGCTATTTGCTGCCCTTTTTGAATCGGAATATCAGTAGGTTTCAAAGTCAAGTCTTGTTCAAAACTTTCCGTTTCGTATTGTTTTTTTCTCAAAAAAGTCAAAATATCGCTTGAAAACGCGTTTAAATGTCCATAAACCGTTGTGAAACCATTCGGATGAGCAATATAAACCGATTGCCCATACCCACCTTCCTGCGTCCGAATCCGCGCCACATAACCATCTGCTGCTGCAAAAATGGGCTCATTGCCACTACGCGTTGGCGTAATATCAATACCTGAATGAAAATGATTGGCACGCAACTCGCCAAAAGAACCACTCAACACCAAACTACCCGCAACAGGCGAGGTGAAATAATCTTGTGGATACTGATCCGAATGGATTCCCTTGGAAGGGGGAGCAATAACAGGTGTCTCTGCCAATTTCGGATTATAAAAGGATGTTAAAAGTAAAATGGAAAAAATAAAAAAAATGTGTTTCATATCAGGGAATAATGAAAAATGAAAAAACGATAACTTTAGTCGAAGTGATGAATAGACAAAGGTAAGTCTTTCGCCATTGAAAAAGAAAAACGAGGTGTCATTATTCACCTTTCCCAGTTCAACCTATCTGCTTTTAGTGTTTTGTTTGTATTTTTTTAAAAAAAAAGAAAAAAAATATGGTTAAACTCGTTTTTTTCAATACGTTTGTGATGTCAAAATTAAAATAAACGTCGTTTTGCTTAAAAGACTCGTCGCCATATCATTCCTGCTTCTGTTGCTGTTCAATGCGTTCGGCTACTATTTGCTGTTCGGTTATGAGCAAGCACAAGCGCGTCGGCAAGCGGTTCAAACCCTACAAGAGATACCGGAATCGGCTTTTATGGTCGTCAAAATGTTGGTTTCTCCTTACGCACACGTCGAAGACCGCGATTTTGAATATGTTGAAGGTGAATTTAAACGGGATGGCAAAACGTATAATTTTGTCAAAAAACGTATTGTCAACGACACGCTCGAATTGTACTGCCTCAACAACCAACGACAAGACCAATTGACGACACAATTCAATGATTTTATCAAGGAAAACTTCTTAAACGGCAAAACCTCTCAAAATACGCCGACCAAGCAGCTTTTCAAATCGTTTTTAAAAGACTATATTCCTCTCGATATATATTCACTTTTACTCAATACGCCCTCAGATACTGAGGGGGTCACAGTTGTCGTCGCCCCCGACGATACACTGTCTATCGGTTTCCTTTCGACCACTTCTCCGCCGCCTAATGTGGCTTAATTCCTCTTTGATTCTATAAAAATAAGGTAATGTCACTATGTGACAAAGCAATGCGGCTGAACGATGCTGTTACAAATATGTTGACCTTAATGGGTCAATCAGTGTACATTTTAAGTACACTTCCTCTATGACCCGATAGGGTCAATATATTTGTAACCAATGGATTCACAACGGTTTATATGTCACGTAGTGACAACATATTTCGTCCTCTGCACATTTTTTTATAGCATCAAAGTCTGCCTTATAAGTTAGTTTAGGTCAATGCAGCTTTTCTCAAACCAAAGAGAAATCTATACTATCTTCTATTCAAGACCTATATTAACGTCCAAAACAGTCCATTATCGTATCTATTTATTGTTTTCAACACCTCTATACTGAGGGGTGTCATTTAATCATCGGCATCGGCTAAAGAATGTGCCTTATACAAAAATCAAAAAATTTTCTCACTTAATATCAAACAACAAGAAATGAAACAGTTAATTACACTCGCTCTCGTTTTTTCTATTTTTTCAATAAACAATATTTCTGCACAAGGCTGTGTTGCTGTCCGTCAAATGGGTGGCGTATGCGCTATGTCATCAGCCACTTCATACAACCTCAACAAAGGTGATTTTCAAGTCGGTGTCAATTATCGCTACTTCCATTCATGGCGGCATTTTGTTGGCACTGAAGAACAACCGCTTCGTCAAACAACAGGCGGTGGTCACAATGCCGATGGAACAGAGCGCGGCAATGCGGTGAATATCTATTCTCATGCCGTGGATTTGAATGTGTCTTACGCCTTGACTGATCGTATTCAACTAAATGCGACGCTGCCTTATGTGCATAACGAGCGTTCACAAGTACTCAGACAAACCAAACCGACCAAAGACACTTTCCGTTACAGTGTCTATGCACAAGGACTTGCCGATGTGCGTTTCAGTGCTAATTATTGGGTTTTCAATCCTAAAACAGCACATAAGGGCAATTTAATGCTCGGTTTAGGTGTCAAATTAAACACAGGCAGCCACTCTAAAGTAGATGATGCCCCACAATCGGACGGCACAACCAAAAGCGTTGTGATGGATCAAGCCATACAACCCGGCGACGGTGGCATAGGCGTTTCTGTTGAATTACAAGCATTTAGACAACTATATAAAGGTATTTACGGCTTTGCCAATGGTTATTACTTGTTCAATCCGAAACAATCAAACGGCACTGCCAAATCTGCTCCCACAGTCGGGTTGGAAGGTTATGAAATTTATGCAAGTCCAGACCAATATTTTGCCCGCGCAGGTTTTATGGGGTCTTTGGGTAAATCTGAAAAATTGTCAGTCTCATTGGCAGCTCGTTTTGAGGGTATTCCTGCTTATGATGCTTTTGGTGGTCAAGTCGCTTATCGTCGCCCAGGATATGTTGTCGCGATTGAACCCGGTGTCACTTATCGGACAGGAGGGCATACTTTCAGTCTGTTTGTTCCTTATAATTTCATAAA
>JANMJN010000685.1:0-2164 GCA_031371355.1 Saprospiraceae bacterium | reverse complement strand
ATTATGACCGAGCGTTCAGAAATCACGACGGTTCTTCAACGCGAGTTGGCAATGACCCCTACCCTATTTGGCACTTTGGAAAAAGGTACGCCCGACAATCCTGCGGTGACTAAAATCAGTGTACATCATTTCTATAAATTCGTTTCGGGCAATGTTTTGACCCGCCCATCTTGGTTTATGGATGTCGAACAACAAGGCGAAGGTATTGTGGACGTGATGACGCATTTGGTGGACTTGGTACAATGGGCAAGTTTTCCGAATCAAACATTAGATTATACCAAAGACATTCAAGTGAATACCGCTAAACGCTGGGCTACGGATATGACGCTGAGTCAATTCAAAACCATCACTAAAACGGATGGTTTCCCCGATTATTTAAAGAAAGCCGTCGTCAAAGACAGCATTTTACAAGTGTATTGCAACGGCGAAATCAACTACACACTGAGGGGTGTCCACGCTAAAACCTCTGTTATTTGGAATTACAAAGCACCCGATGGCACTGGCGACACGCACCAATCCATTATGCGCGGTACAAATGCCAATCTCGTTATTCGTCAAGGGACAGCAGAGCAATTCAAGCCGACTTTGTACATCGAACCGCGTAAAAACAACGCCGATTTTGCCATCGCCCTCAAAGGCGCCTTCATTACTTTGCAACAAAAATACCCTGATGTGGCGGTTGAAGCGGCAGGCAAAAACTGGAAAGTTGTTATTCCTGAAAAATACAATGACGGACACGAAGCCCACTTCGCAAGAGTCACAGACCGCTTTTTAGAATATCTTTTAAAAGGCAATATCCCCCAGTGGGAAGTACCGAATATGTTGGCGAAGTATTACACGACGACGAAAGCGTATGCTATGAGCAGAAAATAAAGCGAGCCATAACCTTCCGAAGGTTTGAAACCTTCGGAAGGTTGCAGCACCCGACCTTCCTTTCCCCATTTATCAGAAACAACGGTATTATGGCAAAAAGATATTGGGTATCTAAAACATTTTTCCAATCTTCGTACCGCTTTTCAAATGCGTATTTAAAATTAAATTCGGAAACCAACAGTCTTTTAGAAATCTAAACAAATGCTTCTTTATGAATTCAACAACAAGAATGCAACTGTCTGCCATGATGTTCCTCCAATTCTTCGTGTGGGGTGCATGGTATGTCACGATGGGGACTTATCTCACTGAAACCTTAAAAGCCACAGGTGTCCAAACGGGTGCGGCGTACAGTGCAAACGCCATTGCGACCATTATTTCACCTTTTATTGTTGGCTTGATTGCGGATCGTTACTTTGCAGCGCAAAAGTTTATGGGCGTGTTACATTTGGTAGGTGCGGCTTTGTTGTATTATTCAACAACCATTACCGACCCCAACCTGTTTTTTTGGATAATTTTGGTCTATTCGGCAGCTTATATGCCGACATTGGCTTTGTCGAATGCCGTTGCATTCAATTTGATGTCAGAGCCTGACAAAGAGTTTCCGCGCATTCGGGTATTTGGTACACTCGGTTGGATAACCGTTGGACTCATCATCGGCGCACTGCATTTTGAAGGTGTCGCCAACTTAGCAGCGACCGACATGCCGTTTAAAATTGCCGCAGGAGCATCACTTTTGCTTGGTCTTTATTCTTTTACGCTCCCAAATACGCCGCCAAAAGCTCAAAATACTGAGGGGGCATCTATTGGACAAATTCTCGGACTTGATGCTTTGGTTTTGTTCAAAGACCGTTCATATCTCGTCTTTTTTATTGCTTCCATTTTGGTCTGCATTCCGTTGTCGTTTTATTATAGTTTCACAAACACCTTTCTCACACAGGTCGGTATGGAAAACGCCACTGGCAAAATGACGATGGGGCAAATGTCAGAAGTCTTGTTTATGGTACTTTTACCCTTGTTTTACAAACGTTTAGGCATCAAAAACATCCTTATTGTGGCTATGTTGGCGTGGATGGTGCGCTTCCTGTGTTTTGGCTTCGGCAATGTGGATGGACTGATTGGGCTGTTCTATCTCGGCATCATACTACACGGCGTTTGTTACGATTTTTTCTTTGTTTCAGGTATGATTTATACAGAAACCAAGGCGGGACCCAATATCAAAAGTGCTGCACAAGGCTTAATTACCTTCGCAACCTATGGCGTGGGGATGTTTATCGGCACATATCTTTCAGGC
>JANMJN010000671.1:0-8711 GCA_031371355.1 Saprospiraceae bacterium | reverse complement strand
TACTAAAAAGCTTTTTATTTGGTTATATTGGGTTTGCTTTTTTTTTTTATTCTTTAAAAATACTGTGGGGTATATTCAGCAAAAAAAAAAAACGCCCATTTTCATATTGAAATTGAGCGACCCTTTTCTCTAAAACTAAATATCGGATGAAAAACAAAACACTCACACCATCATATTGTCATGAAACAAAAGATTATTTTTTTTATTTCTTGATGTAAATATAGGTTGAATGTCAATACTTGAACAATATCATTCCTTACGAAACGGGCAAAAAGGGGGCTTAAACGGGCAGAATGAGGCGTGAAGTGTGTTTGAATTGTTTGATACTGAGGGGGCATTGAATAAACTTACATAAAGCAATATGGAGAACTGTTTGGATGCTTTAACGCCCAAATTGCCCGTTTTACCTTAATAAATGCACCTTTCATAAGGGTTTTGGAAGAAATGATAATCTGACTTTTCTATTTTTGTAAGATAAAACAAGTAATTATAGATGTATAGCGACAATTAAAAAAGAATAAGATTCAAACAAATAAATCTTAAACTTGAATTTTGATATGAAAAACGACAGCAATAATTCCCCACATATTCTCAATACGTCGGCTAATTTACTGGGCTTATGTTTTGTGGTTTTGACTTCATTGAAGTTACTGAATCTTGAAAAACAAAGCCTTATTGATGAGTTTACAACAGCGGCATTTCTTCTTTTCATGGGTAGCTGTTTGTTCTCATTTCTTTCTATTCGGAAGTTAACAAAACGAGCTGATTTTTATGAAAGTGTAGCAGAATATATCTTTTTAGGTGGCTTAATTGTCCTTTTTATGGCGACATTGATGATTCTATTTCAAAGGATTTAGAAAATGGTGAATATTTTAATGGTGAATATTCACCATTACCTCACCGTTTGCTATCCAACCATTTCGTAAAATCGGTAGCTTTTGCTTTACTGACAATAATGTGTTCAGGTGCAGGCGTATGCGTTTTGACCAACAACTTACGTGCAAAATATTGCTCTACTTCTTTGACAATGCGACGGCTTATCAGAAACTGCCGATTGGCGCGATAGAAATCATGCGGACTGACGGCTTCTTCAAGGCTTTCTAAGCTATAATCCGTCATATAAGTATCTCCTTTGACGGTGTACAGCATAGTTATTTCATTTTTGATATAAAAAAATGCCACATTACTTATGTCAACTGGAATCAGTTTGCCGCCTTTAGAGACTAAAAAGCTGGATTTAAATTTCTCTTTGCTGCTTAATATTTTTGCCAAAGCCTCCAGATCGAATGGCAAATTAGAGGAAGATACTGAGGGAGGGGGTGTTGAAAAATTAAACAAAGTTTTCACTTTATGGAGGGCAGCACCAACGGTTTCTTCGTCAAAAGGCTTCAAAATATAGGCAATACCATTGGTTTTAAAGGCTTCAATGGCGTATTCATCGTAAGCCGTGCAAAAAATGATAGGACTTTTGACCTCAACTTTATTGAAAATATCGAAACAACTGCCATCTGCGAGATGAATATCTGAAAAAATAAGGTCGGGTTGGGTGGTCTTGAAGAAATCAATACTCCCTTCGACGGTATCAATTGTATCCAAAATATTAACATCAGGCATAATTTTACGCAGTATAAATTTCAGCTCGCGCGCGGTAATGGGTTCGTCTTCGATGATGACAATTTTCATAAATTAAAGATATTTCAAATTTAAAAAACGGTATGATAGAACCTAAATTTAATTAAATTTCATCAAAAATAGGATGTTAGCAGGGATAAAAAGAGTAACTTTTCGCTTTTTTCTCATTAAAAACGAAATAGTTGATATGTTGAAATTAAAACAACAAAAAATTGAAATCAGCTTAATGCTTTGTTTCGGTTTGAGCATTATATCATTGGTTCAACAATATTTTGACTCCGACCGTCAAAAGTGGACTTTTTTTATTATTCCATTTTGCATTATTTTTCTCAGCTTGCTTTTTATGTGGTTTTTGGTATTTCGTTTTTTGCTTCCTAAATCTGAAAACACCCTCATGTATGCAAAGCGCGATATCGCTTTAACACTTGGACTTTCGTTGATTCTTCTTTTTTTACTTGCGGTTTTGGGTTTCAATCTTGAAGAATATTTCTTTGGGGAAGTTGAAGGTATCACCTTTCAACGATATCAATTGATTTATATTTTCAGAGGTTTTTTTCTCTTTGGTTTGGTCCTACTATTCAAATATTTGATAGACAACCGCGATATGCGGCAAGAGTATTCTAAAGAAGCACATGAACTGCGTGAAGCTAATACTCGTGCCCAATTTGAGATATTGAAACAACAAATAAACCCGCATTTCCTTTTTAATGCCCTCAGTACACTTAAAAGTCTTATACGGATTCAAGATCCGAATGCTGAAAAGTTTGTGATGAATTTGTCTGATGTCTATCGTAAACTGCTGCAACAACGCGGGCAAGAGTTTATTCATCTTCAAGATGAAATAGAGATTGTGGAATCGTATCTCTTTATGCAAAAAATGCGCTTCGAAGACAATTTGAAGGTAGAAACGACTATTAATCCCATTTACAAAAACGCTTTTTTGCCACCTTTTGCATTACAATTATTGATTGAAAATGTCGTCAAGCACAATATCATTTCTCGCTCTAAACCCTTGACCATTCGCATTTTTACAACGGAACAAAGGCGGATTGTTGTTGAAAACACCTATCAACCCAAAACAAATAACATTGATGAATCAACAGGTTGGGGATTGTCAACCCTCATTGAACGGTTTAATATGTTTACCAAAGAACCCATTGAAATTCTTAAGAAGGACACGATGTTCACCGTCTCTCTGCCTTTGTTGGCAGAAGAATAACCTAAGAAAAGCTTATTTTAATAATGGTCAATCAAACGAGAGATTTATTGACACTTGATTTAACCTTACTAGGGTGTACCTAAAAGCTACGTCCTAACGCTGTTGAAGAACTTCAAATGTTTATAAATCATTTGCGTGAATAGGTTGTATGTGATGTCCATCATTTCAGCAGTTTGTGTTTGTGTATTAATGAGAAGAGCTTTCATTTTTTGTTAATAGCTTTGATTATTGGCATTGATTAATGGCTTTTTTTGTCCGCATGTTTACGAACTGAATACATACGACTTTATCAGTAAGTTTAATAAATTCTTAATGCGTAATTGTCTTTCATTCAACGCTTGTTCATTCAATTCTTTATAGCTGTGATATAAGCTGTCAAAAGCTTGTTCAAAGTTTTTGGCAGCTTCTTCTTCTGTTTCTCCTTTGCCGAAGGTATCCAACATTTCTGATTTTATGATATAATTATCGTCTTCGTCGCGTTCAACTTTGCAATGGAGTCGGTCATGCAATGCGTATATATTATTCTCGTATTGGATGTTATCAAAGGAATACGAAATTTCGGTTGCAGCGTTGACCATATATTCGGCTAATATTTTTGATTTACCAGTGATTTTACCATTGATTCTCGTGATTTGCACTTTGCGATAGAACATTTCATGCTCCGTGATGGGTTCTGCTTGTTTTATATCAACTAATAAAGCATCTCTTTGTCCGATGGTCATGCGGCGAATAGGGTAAATGGGTTCGACTTGCCCTTCGGCTTTCAAATCCACAATTGCCATTGGGCTGTTGCCTGCCGCATTTGTGAAGGCATGATACTGATGGACGATATTGTTACGGCGTTCAACGTCTTTGAATCGCACTCGCAGGTATTCGTTGAGTTTACGAGGGTCGGCGGCAGTCTTAATTAGGTTTTCTAATTCTTTAATAACAACTATTCGTTGTGCAGCGAAATCAGCGGCAACGATTTTTTGTTGAAATCGGGGCGTGAATTTGAGCTTTGGCACGGCACTCCCTGCTCTAAAATCACAGAGCTCAACTTTGAATTGATTGAGGTCAATGTTCTGGGATTCATCAAGACATGAAATAGCGATGTTTTGTAACAAACTTTGCATGTTTTCCATCAATTTGACCAATATTTCGATGGGGAGTGTGTTGTACTGACCGATAGTTCCTGCGATTTGGATAAAAATGCCTTCTTCTAAATTGAGTTTCATAGTTATTTTGAATATAAAATATGGATTATGTAAAAGAGGCGGCAAAGTTAGACAAATTCAGAAATTAGACGAGCTAAATGCTGTAATATACTGAGGGGGTGTTTTTTTTGTTAAATTGACCTTGAAACCCTACATAATTTAGGTATTTGATTTTGACAC
The DNA here is from genome assembly GCA_031371355.1 of Saprospiraceae bacterium. Classification (GTDB taxonomy): domain Bacteria; phylum Bacteroidota; class Bacteroidia; order Chitinophagales; family Saprospiraceae; genus JAAFJT01. The sequence goes on along the minus strand of JANMJN010000671.1, from coordinate 4,484 downwards.
ATAGGAATATAAGGGTTTTCGCATAGTTTCACATAGATTTCCCTATAAAACCCAATAAAACCCTATGTGAAACTATGCGAAAATCCTTATGTTCCTATTGTGTCAAGAATTATGTAGGGTTTCAAAAAATTGACATCAGATACTCAAAGTACAAAAGCGTTCGTTGTCCCATTTCTTGCGTTCGTTGTCCCATTTCCTGCGCTCGGTTCCCCATTTCCTACGCTCGGTTTTTATTAATTTTGTAAATTACTGAAAATGAATATCTTGCCACTCAAACCGCTTTTCTACAGCACCAAATTTTTCTAAATGAGCGCGGGTTTTAGCCGCAAAATTTGTCATTTTAGTGCGTTCATCGGCAGGCATATTGAGTTCGTCTTCATGTCCTTCGATGGGGGAAATAGGTAATGCAAAATATTGTACTCGCCCTTGCTGATAAGGCGTATAACGGATGACTGGAATATAAAAATAGTCTTTGATATAAACCTGTCTGTTTTGTTTTTCTAAGTTGACTTCAAAGACGATGCCCCCCTCAGTATTCACGAAAGGTTGTGATGAAATAAAGTTGCCCAAAGAATAAGCTGTAAGAAAATCAACTCTTTTTTTATTAATTATAAACTGTTCATTTTTAATGGGTTGAACGACGTGTGGGTGTGACCCAATAACCAAATCGCTGCCCCACGAATGAAGCAATCGAGCAACTTCACGTTGATTGCTGTTCTCATCGAGTTCATGTTCTTCGCCCCAATGCAGGAAAGTAATAATCACATCAGGTTTCATGCGAAGGGCTTCTTTAATGTCCTTTTTTATATCATTCATCACCAAGCGATTGACAATGGCAGGGGGCGTTGTGACATAGCCGTTGGTGTGGTGTGTATAGTTCAAAAGAGCGATTTTGAAGCCGTTTTTATAGACGATAAAAGGATAAAAAATCTTACGGCGTACAGCATCTGCGAATGTACCAGTCTGCAAAAAACCTTGTTTTCTGACGGCATCAATGGTGTGATTCAATCCTTCTAAACCACCGTCGAGGGCATGATTGTTTGAAGTGACTAAAATATCAAAACCGCCTTTTTTTAAGCCTTCGGCTAATGGGTCGGGGCTTCTGAAATTGGGATAACCTGTGTAAGGCGGGTGCCCCGGCAGCGTACATTCAAGGTTGCCAAAAACGAGGTCTGCTTGGTCAAAAATAGGTTTAATATATTGAAAACAAGACGTATAATCGTATTGTCCACCGTCCAATTTAGCTGATTCTATTTGAGGCAGTTGCGACATAATATCGCCTGCAAACATCAATTTGATGGTTTGAGACCTTGCTTTTTCTTCTTTTTTAGTAGAAATAGGCTTTTTATACTGTCCGTTAGGACTCCTTTGGAGAGGGAGTGCTGCCGTTGTATTTTGTTTTGTATCGCCACCGCCAGACCAAAATAGGAGTGGTGAAAAAAAGATAATAATTCTCAAAAGCATGATGTTTTGTTTTGGTTTTCAATGTAAATCGTGATTTTTATTCAATTTTTCTTTTTCAAAGTCATCAAATAAGCTGTCAAATCAGCTAATTGTTGTTCTGTCATCACTTCGTGAAAACCTGATGGCATGAGCGAAGTGGCTATTTGTTTTTTACTCACCATGTCTTTGATTTTATAAGATTGTAAAGAACCGTCGGGCATTTTTATCATCCAATCTGATTCTGTTCTGCTTGCCACCATACCCCTCAGTATAGAGCCGTCTTTCATCTTAAAATCCCACCCTTCGTAGCCAAAACTGATGCCTGCATCGGGATATAAAATGGCTAAAAGTTGACCCTCTCGCGGCAATTTTGAGCCAATTTCTGATAATTTAGGTCCATAGTCAACTCCTTCTCCATTGATTTGGTGACAGGTCGAGCAATAAGTTTTAAAGAGTTCAATACCCTTTTTGGCATCGCCATTGAGTTTTAATAAATCGGGAATAGCGGGTACTTTTTTACCCGCCTTGACTTCGCCTCCCAAGTATTTTGATGCTTCAAGTCGAACAGCCATACGCCAAGCACGACTGACACCTTGAACAGCAGATGGTATATAGGCTTTTTCAATTTTATTATTTTTTAATAAATCTAAAACCAAATCCTCGCCGCCCCAACTGCCGCCAAGAGCTTCAAAAGCCGATTTTCTAAGCGAAACAGACCGTTTTTTATCAAAAGCAATGGCTTTGAGTATGTCCAAAGTCGTTTTGCTACCTGTGCCACGTATGGCAGTGAGCAATTTAGCAGCATCCGCTTCGCGGTTTTTATTATTGATAACAGAATTGAACAAAGTGACCCCTTCAGTATTTTTGAGCAAAATGGCAGCTGCTTTGTTGGCATCGTCATTTTTAAAAACCATATTCGCTAAACGTGTATTTTCAGAAGGTAATGCGTAGCGGTCTGCAAATTCTAAATATTCCTTTCCAGTCAAATTATTCATCAGTTTGCTTAGAATTGCCTTAGATTCTGCATTGTTTTTAACAAAATCGGCATCTAAATGACGCAAAGCGATGGGCGTTATTTCTGGTTGCGAAGTCTCATTGTCTTTGATGAGTTTCAATAAAACGTCTGATTTATTTTTACTGGGGATGAAGTCAAAAGCACGGAAATAGCGCAAACGGTCTTTCAAAGGCACATTTTTATCGCTTGCCAATTTGCCTAAAATACTTGCGGACATTTCGCCGCGAGAACGCCAAACGATGTCTTTCATCGCTTCTTCTGATAGTTTAATATTGCTTTTAGTCGCTAAGATTGAACCTAACAAATTATCCCATTGACCATCTGCACCAATGCCCAAAGCCTCCAAATACCAACGGTCTTTTCCATCATATTGCAAAGCCAAAGTGGTCAAAAGTGAGGCTGTTTGAGGTGATTTATTGTGACGCAATGCGAGCATACACTCACGGCGCACTTGTGGGTCGGGGTCAGCGGCAAGGTGCTTGATGAGTTTTGTTATATCCAAATTAGTTTGTCGAGTAGCTCTAATCGCCGCAATTCTAAGGTCAGGATTTTCGTCCATAGCAGCGACTTCAATCATTTTATCGCCCCCTTTTGCTTTCGCCAGAATCCAAAATAAGCGGGCTTTGAGACGTGGATTCGTGATTTGGGCGTATTGCGTCATCATTTTTATTTGGTCATTTTCACTTGCCTTGTGCAATGCGTTCCATGCCTTCCAACGAACTGATAAATTTGGATTTTCCAACGCTTTCAATGCCCCCTCAGTAGTCGAGTAGTCATAAGTCGGTATATTATAAGGTTTATTGGGCGGCGACACTCGGAAAATGCGCCCACGATTCAGGTCTCCTGCTTGATGCCCACCAACACCTGGGTCGTACCAATCGGCAATCATCAAAGAGCCATCGGGCGCAACACAGACATCCGAAGGACGAAACCATTGATCGTTTACGCCTTCAACGATGTTTACAATTGAGGCTTTGTAACCCGCACCATCTTTCGTAACAGGGTAGGAGCGGACGATATTGGGACCCGCATCCGCATGAATCATTTGACCTCTGAACACTTCTGGAAGTAAATCGCCTTCATAAACAACCATACCACAAGGCGAACCCGCACCTGTTTGCAACAAATTGGGTACAACGCCTGGATCATTGAGATGCCAATGCCTGCGCGGAATTTCGGGTTCGATATTGGTGCGATTGACTTGCCAACCTGCGCCCGTCATCTCGTCGGTGTAGCCATAGTTGCCATAATCCATGACGTAATTGATGCGAACACCTTTGTTGCCATCGTCGTCGTTGTCGCTTTGCCACATTGTGCCGTAGCTGTCCACGCAAACCTCATAATTATTGCGAAAGTTATTACCCAAAACTTCAATATCTGTCATATCGGGATTGCAGCGAAAAACCATACCCATGCGGTAATTTTTCAAGGAAATCTCTTTGCCTTCCTTGTCTTTCAACACATTGCCTTTGCCGTCTTTTAGGGTCTGACCTTCGTTGCCGAAGTTAAAATAAAATTTGCCGTCGGGTCCAAAAGTAAAAGCGTGCATACCGTGGTCGTGCTGCGTGCCACCCATACCTTGCAACAAAATTTCCTTTTTATCGGCTTTGTTATCGCCATTTTCATCTGTAAAAAGCCAGACGTAAGGGCTTTGTGACACTATGGCTTGGTTGCCCATGACCCAAATGCCCAAAGGGGCTTCGATTTCAGGACCTTGATAAAAAACAGTGCTTTTGTCAGAAACACCATCATTGTTGGTATCTTCGAGAATGAGAATGCGGTCGCCTTGTTTATGCGTTTCTTTGCCTGTTATTGCTGGGCGATAATTAAAGGCTTCGCAGACCCATACGCGTCCTTTGTCGTCCACATCAATATTGGTCGGATTGGTCATAACAGGTTCAGAAGCAAAGAGTTGTATGCGTAAACCATCTGCAACTTTAAGGCTTTTTATGGCATTTCCAGGTAGCCTTTTTTCGTCTTCTGATAGTGTGTCGCCTAAAATAGCATTGTTTAAATGCCCAGAAAA
>JANMJN010000368.1:0-1553 GCA_031371355.1 Saprospiraceae bacterium | reverse complement strand
GGCGCAAAATACGCAAGAGATTAACTCTAACATGCGCCTTGCCGACCAAGCTAAGAAGCAAGGACAAGAATCTCAAATAGTGCTGTTCACCCGCAAAGCCGCTCGGATGCAAGACAGTAATGAGAAATATGATGTTTTGGCAAAAAAAATCGAGGTTTTAGAGCGTATTTTGAGCAAAATGTACGAAAATTCTCAAATTCTGCTTGAAGACACCCGTGACCAAGTGAAGGTCAAAGAACAAGAGCGCGCCATCATACGCACCAGTCACTCGGCTATGTCGTCCGCGATGAACGTCTTGACAGGCGACCCTGACAAACGCGCAATGTTTGAAATGGCGATGGAAAACATCAACAATGACGTGGCTTCAAAGGTCGGTGAAATGGAACGTTTCATGGATATGTCTTCTAACATCATGAACTCGATTGACCTTCAAAATGGCGTTTTTGAAGAAGAAGGCATGAAAATGCTGGAAGACTGGGAAAATCAAAGCACGCTGATGCTGCTTGACCCTAAACGAGCAGAGACTTTGCAACTCAAAGATGCGCCTAAAGCGGACAAGCAAAAAGCATCGGGCAGTAGCGATTACGACAGCTTATTTAAATAATAGAAAAAAATATGTTCTTAAAAGATCCGTTGCATTTGAACAATGCAACGGATTTTTCTATTTTTACCATACTTTCCTACTGTTATGCATCTACCTATTTCCAATTTTTATAATAAATATTTTTTCAACTTTTTTAAAAACGGAAACATGGATCCACTGTTGTACACGCTTATTGTAGGCGCATTAGCGGGCTGGCTCGCTGGTTTTATCGTCAGAGGTGGCGGTTTTGGTATCATTGGCAACATTGTCATTGGCATTTTAGGCGCATTTATTGGCACTTGGTTGTTGAGTGCTTTGGGCGTTTCATTCGGTAAAACGTTGGCAGGTCAGATTCTGACGGCCGCAGTGGGGGGCGCTGCCCTACTGTTTGTTGTGGGTATGGTGCGCAGGTCAAACTAAGGTTTGGGCACTTCAAGTCTGGATGCTGTAAGAGGCATCCAGACTTTTTTTGAATAAATATTTTTTAAATTCTTTTAATTTCAATTTGTTTTAAAAAAAATTCATAACTTTGTCGTAGCCAAGCTATTAATAGGCGACAAACGACGTTACAAACAACAGCATCAAGGACAAGCTGCGAATCAACTAAAATTCGGCGCAAAATTTGAAAGTAAATTTTGCCGAAATTTAATCTAATCCATGAAACATATCTGAATTCACCAAAAACAGAAATCAATGATTCACCGCACCTTACTATTGCTGTTGTTGCCTTCCTTAATCGGATTTTCAACAATTTCTACTCATGCTCAGATTACTGTTATCAATGAGCGCGGTATCAACACCGCTTTCCAAGAGTACAGCCCAGCCTTTTTTCAAAAAGGGTTGATATTCATCGCTTCTAATCCAGCAGTCAACAAAGATAAAAAGGAGGATACCCAATTGGGGAAATTCACCACCTCCATCTTTTTCGCAAAACGCGGCAATGATGGCAACCTGCAACGTCCGATTACTT
>JANMJN010000647.1:0-3404 GCA_031371355.1 Saprospiraceae bacterium | reverse complement strand
AGACCGTGATTTTATTACTACGGATAATGGTATTGAAGGGCATCCCGATTTAATCGTTGAAGTGCTGTCTCCTTCGACTTTTCGTTATGACCGTAAAGAAAAAATGGAATTGTATTGCGGATTTGGTGTGTCTGAATATTGGATATTTGACCCTAAAAATCAATCTATTGAGGTTTATACCTTGGAGAATGACAGGTACACTATGACCTATTTTGCCATCGAAAAGGGTGATATTGAGTCAAAAACCTTAGAAGGTTTGAAGTTTGAGGTGTTTTTGATTTTTTAAATGGTTGTATTGCTGTATTGCTGTATTGTTAAATTGTTTCAATTATAAGCACTCAACAATACAGCAATACAACAATACAGCAATACAGCAATACAACCATTTAGCGCCCAAAAACAAATCCAAAACTCGTTACCCAGTTTTTAGTTGAGAAAGAATTGTTTTGTAAACCTTGGAAATTGAATTTGCCTTCATTGTCCTTCAAATCTGTTAAAAAACGACCGTCTAAGACCAAGGCTATTTTCCCCAATTTCAGTTTCAAGCCTGCGCCGCCTTGCAAACCGACAGTCAGTCGTTTCGTGCCGTCAAGACTCTCATCCTTACTGACATCTGTTGAGGTACTGCCCACCGTTGATGTCCCTGTAGAACGTTTATTTATGGCAAACGCCGCATCGGGACCTACATTTGCATATGCCTGTAAAAAACGCCCTGCAGTGTGAAAACGCAACATGACAGGTAGGACGGCATAATTCGTGTAGTTTTTCAACTCTGTTTGGGTCGTCGTGGTACCTGATTTGATATTTTGAACTGATTTAAAACCTTTCTGTAAAAAGCCTAAGTCTGTCTGAATTGAAAAGTTTTTTTTGATTTTGAATTCAATGGGAATAGCGACTGCCCAACCCGCAAGTTTGTCATTTGTAATGCCCAAAGCGGTTAAAGAATCTTTGTTGAAAGAAAAATTGGACACATTTCTACCGATACGAAAACCGATGTTTTGTCCATAAGATACTAAGTTTAGAAGTAAAAATGCGATTAAAACGGTTGTTTTTTTCATAATTTCAAGTTTAAGTGGATAAATAGATTAATTTTGATTGTATTAGAGATTAAAAGGTTTTATCTAACAATTATTTTTAATAAATCACAAAGCTCTATTTCTGTGCGTTTAAACGTTAAGCGATTTTCAAACGAAAGTTTAGACCCCTCAGTATTTTTTCCCTGTTAAAGAAACCATAAAGAAGGGAATACTCGTAGTTGAGTTGAATAATTGTACTTTATTAATATCACATTATTAAAATGAGAACGATGAAATTTTTGAACATTTTCAAGATGTTTTTACTTGTATCTACTTTGTTGGTTGCACTTTCTTGCCACAAAACGGCTTATAGTTTGCCTACTTTAAGCATCGCTGCACCGCTTGCCGATGACCAATTTACGAGTGGACAAGTGATTACTATTAAAGGAGACGCAGCTGATGCGGTTAGGCTTCATGCGTTGAGTATTAAAATAACCGACGATAAAACGGGTGCTGTTTTGTACTCAAATGAGCCTTATGTGCATGATTTGAAAAGCTACGCCTTTAACGTGACGTGGACGGCTAAGGTTTCTGATTGGACGGATGCAACAGTGACCATAACGGCTGAAAATCATGACGACCAACAGACTGTTAAGAAGGTGAAAATTAAGATTTGGCTTTGAAAATCAATGATTTATTTGTTAGCTTGGTAATGTAATGCGGAAAATAGTCCCTTGTGGCACATTTTCTAATATGTGGATAGTTCCTTTATGAATTTTGATGATTTGAGCGACAATATAAAGCCCTAAACCTGTTCCTTTGGTGCGGCGGGTCATTTCGTTACCAACGCGATAAAATTTTTCAAATACTTTTTTTCGTTCACTTACCGGGATGCCTACACCATTGTCGGCAATATCAAAGACGAATTGCTGATTTTCAAAACTTTGGCGAATCGTGATTTTGGGATGTTCTCCTGAATATTTTACTGCATTTTCTAAAAGATTCGTAAACACTGAAATGATGCCTTGCCTGTCACCCCTCAATAATGGAATGTCTTGTTCCTTTGAAAAGTGAAATTGTGCTTTAGGGCACTTCATTCGAAACTTCTCAATCAAATCCATGATGATAGGAGTCAATTTGAGTTCTTCAAATTGCGGTTCATATGCCGTATCCAGCCTTGCGGACAACAAAAGATTATTGACCAAAACATTCAATCGCTCCGTTTCAATGTTTGCGGAATTCAACAATTTGGCTTGTTGGGCTTCGTCAAGTTTGTGCTTTTGAAAGGTTTGATGGACTAATTGAATGGATGCAATGGGCGATTTTAATTCATGTGTAATTGATAAAAGGAAATTTTGCCGTTGTTTGGATAAGGAAACCTCAATAAAAAAACTGCGATTGATGAGCCAAACGACGACAAGTAAACCAATAAACAAGAAACTTCCTTCACCCCAAACCATCGTTTTTTGACGACCGTATCTGTCTTCTAATTCATAATACTGAGGGGTCATTTTGAACTGAATTTCATCGGTATATAAACCCTTTTCAGTCAATTCTTGGCGCAATAATTCGATACGTGCTAGTTTGGCGTCTGCATTTTTTTTTAATAACAGCATTGACCACCAAGCAAAAGCCATCAAAATATAGATAGATGAAAAAATAACGGCGATACGTAATTTACTTGAATTTCCCATGGCACTTTTAAATTTTGAATCGAACATATTTTATGGTACTCTTTGCAATATTCGCTTTTTCATAATAAGTTTGAACCGATAACTCATTCATTATCAACGGTTTTGAGTGTATGTCACTGTCAAACAGTAATAATTTACCCCCCTCAGTATTTTGGCAAATATCAAGCGTAAAATCATATAAATCAGGCGAATCGGTTTTTAAATGCACAATGCCATCAGGTTTTAAAAACCGCCGATAGCGATTTAAAAATGGGGTAGAAGTGAGCCGTTTATTCGATTTACGTTCTTTTAAAAATGGGTCTGGGAAGGTAATCCATATTTCAGACACCTCGTTTTTAACAAAAAAATGCTCAATCTGTTCGATGCGTGTCCGCAAGAAAGCCACATTTGTCAGACCCGCTTCTATCGCCTCCTTTGCGCCCTTGTGTATCCGCGAACCTTTGACATCAACGCCTATAAAATTGCGTTCTGGAAACATTTTGCCCAAGGCTACGGCATATTCGCCACGCCCACAAGCCAATTCAAGCGTTATGGGATTATCGTTTTTAAAATGTTCTGAACCCCATTTGCCTTTAATGTCAACAATTTGACCATTTAGTACGGTATTTGCGGGGTCTCTAACATCCAAATTGTCATAGACATTGGGGAAAGTTTGCAGTTCTGCGAATTTTTTTAATTTTTGACGACTCATAAG
>JANMJN010000643.1:0-8239 GCA_031371355.1 Saprospiraceae bacterium | reverse complement strand
TCCACCAACTCCGTTTGAATTGGTACGACATTGTCACATTCCATTAATTGTAATGCTTGCCACTTGCCAATAATACGCCTTTCATTCTCGCTTTTACAGCCAAAGAAAAAAAGTAGTACAGTTCCTAAAAATATTGTCTTTCTCATGTCCCAAATAAAAATAGTGTACGCCTCGTGTATGACGCTATTTGTTTTTCAAAAAGTTCACAAAGGTAAATAAGATTTTTAAGTTTAATAATCTTTCGGCTACTCGTTAATCGTGAACTCGGGATTCAGGATTCGGGAACTCTAGATTCGGGTATTCGGAATTCGAGATTTACAACTTTAGCCATTATTCGCAATTGTTGCTTGTTATTTGTAAATTTGCGTCTCATTACTAATAACGCAATGATTAACGAATCCCGAATACCCGAATAACGAATATTGAAATGGTAAAAATAGGCAACGTTGAAATAGGCAAATTCCCACTCTTACTCGCTCCAATGGAAGACGTGAGTGACCCACCGTTCCGTGCTTTGTGCAAAGAACAGGGTGCCGATATGATGTACACTGAGTTTATTTCGAGCGATGGATTGATACACGATGCCGTGACAAGCCTCAAAAAACTTGATATTTTTGATTACGAAAGACCTATTGGTATCCAATATTTTGGGGGTCAATTAGACTCTATGATAAGGGCAGCGGCAATGGTAGAGGCTGCAAATCCCGATGTTATTGACATCAATTACGGTTGTCCAGTTGCTAAAGTCGCTTGCAAAATGGCAGGTGCGGGCTTGCTTCAAGACATTCCTAAAATGATAGAACTGACGGCGGCTGTTGTTAAATCTACTTCAAAACCCGTTACTGTAAAAACACGATTGGGTTGGGATGATGCAACGATTAACATCGTTGAAGTCGCTGAACGCTTACAAGATGCTGGTATCCAGGCACTTACAATACATGCGCGCACCCGTAAACAGATGTACAAAGGTGAAGCCGATTGGTCATGGATATCTAAGGTCAGAAACAATCCACGGATGAACATTCCGATTTTTGGAAATGGCGATATTGACAGTCCTCAAAAAGCACTCGAATACCGCAACCGCTACGATGTGGATGGTATGATGATTGGTCGTGCTGCCATCGGTTATCCTTGGATTTTCAGAGAAATCAAACACTTTTTTGCGACAGGCGAACTCTTTGCCCCCCCCTCAGTATCCGAGCGTGTAGAAGCCGTCCGCAAACATTTGTATCGTGCCATCGAATGGAAAGGTGAGAAATTAGGCTTGTGGGAAACCCGCCAACATTACACCAATTATTTCAGAGGTTTGCCCAATATCAAACCCTTCAGAATGCAGTTGGTGACGCTTAACGATGCCCCCTCAGTATTTAGGGTATTGGATGAAATTGAAGAATATTATTCGGATATAATGGAGATTGCTTGATTCTTTTTATCGTACTAAAAGCTTGACAACATAATCTCGTTGTTGTCTCTGACTTCCTTCTGGATAAGGTGTTGCATCAATAATATGCAAAAACCGATTGAAAACAGTCGCTGTATCTAATTTATAGTAGGTTTTTAACCGAACCGTTTTTAACAATCAATTTTGCATCCGCAAGTCCCGACCAAAAGCAATTCGCATTTTTGGGACAGCGTCTATCGCCCAAACTATCGAGCTGAATACTGAAATCACCCGAAAAAACAGTTTCAGACATTTTTATATTCAATGTATCCGATAAATTAACCTCACGTGGCGAAGAAGGTACTGTGCTTGAGATGTCTTTTTGGCAAGCCATTAATGCTGTTAAGATGAAGGCTGCTGAGAATTGATTCAATTTTTTCATTTTATCTTTATTTTTTAACCTAAAGACAGTCACAACATCGAAAAAGGTTGGGTAACGATAATAAATAGTTAATAAACCCCACGCGGGTTGCTCAATTTCACCTCCTTCGTTTTCAAATCATACCGCATCAAAACCTCAAAACTGCCGTAGGAGAATTGACCAATTTGCGATAAAATCCAATCATAAGCCCCTCCCAAAGCCATGCGGTCGCTCATTTGCAGCATAAAAGTCATAGAAGCCGATTCGCCAATGCCAACAAGATTCGTTTTACCTGCCCGATAGGATACGCCAAGTGTTATTTTCTCTTTAACGGTCGCACTAAGATTCGACTCTATATTCCACGGCGCATTTTTGACGTATTTAAACATTAACTGCGGCTTTAGCGTAATGCCTTCAGCCAATTGAAAAGCGATACCGCCCATTAGATAATAATGGGCAGACTCCACAGATGTAACGGGCGAATATTGATTAATACCAATGACATTAGGCAAATAAAAAGGTACACTCAAGCCAAAATACGACTCCCTATAAGTCACCAGTGTGCCAAAACCAACATTCTCGATATAACGTGTGGACAAACGTGGCGGAATAGAACGGTCTGCTTGCAATACCAAAATGTCATCTGCCTGGTCGAAACGGGTTGTCAAGCGGCGCAGCGAACCTTGCAGCCCCATTCGAATAGCAAAATTGCCTGTTTTTATGACGCTATAAGACATAGCCAATGTACCCGTTTGTGTTTGGAAATAACCAGCTCGATTGTTGGTTAGCCCTGTACTGATACCAAAACGTCTTGAACGAAAAGCAGGTATACTAATATGTATAGATTGAAAAGTCGGCGCACCCTGAAAACCCAACCATTGGGAACGATGATGAAGCAAAACAGTCGGCAAATCCCGATAACCTGCCGCTGCTGGATTGACAGCCCAAGGGTTGTACATAAACAGCGTCATATTGCTTTCTTGCTGTGCGACGACCCCCTCAGTATATGCGCAAAAAAAGAGCAATATACAGAAAGATTTTATGGAAAAACAATTGATTTTCATTCACTTATACTGTTTTGAGTTGTTCAACATTCATCGGAAAATTGTCACAAAACCTCGTTGAGTTACAGATCGTGTGTTTAACCGGAAAATAAAATAATAGGTGCCATCAGGCAACGGTAGCCCTTTCGAATCGCCTCGCCAACCATTCGCATAGGGTTTAGCATAAAGTATGCGCTCGCCCCATTGCGTAAAAATCCACAATTCACTTTCATTTGTATGGTCTTTGGCAATACAAGGAATGACAAACTCATCATTTTGCCCATCATCATTGGGCGTTATGACGGAGGGAATGATGCACGTATCTTGTGCAAAAGGCGGTAAAGCTGCTTGTAACGACCCATTAAAAGCGCAAAAAAGAAACGTAAAAAAAAGATATTTCATGGGCAACACCATCTGTTTAGATCTTAGTATACTTAACAATACGGCTTATTAGTCAAATTAGATTCAAAATTAGCATTATGAAGACAAAAAAGGTGCATGATTTTCTTTATTTGGCTATTATTAACGTTGTGATCTGGCAAAAAGCCTTGATTTTGCGCGCAAAGAATCCAAAGTCTTTGAAGGTTTAGAGAAGACATATTGCTCGTTCGACAGACTGATATCAACAATATTAAATTGTTCATAAATCACTGGGTCAACAAATCGACGTTCACCTGTCAGTGTATTTGTAATCGCTAAAATGTCTCGATTTTTGTTAAACGGAGAACCGCCACCCAGTGTGTGAATCGCATCTTGTAAATTCACGCCATTTCGAGTCCTTTCCGCAATGTATTGACGACAAATATAGGCATTTGAAAAACGATAACGCCTAATGAGATAAGAACAAACCACATTGAAAAATGCCGCATAACCTTCGCTATTTGCCTCTCCCAGCTTTAAAATACTGAGGGGGTCTGTTTTCAATGCCGGTTCGCCTTTGAAACTCAAAGCATCAGCCGTTACTTTAAGCGAAACATGGATTATTTTGTCAATATTATTGAATTGTCGGTCATAAACATCTGGATGAGTGAGAATGAAACGCTCAAAATAAGCATCTATAAGGGTATCGGCAATGCGCTCCTGCACAACGCGATAAACCACCGAAGAACGGTAGATGTTTTGGCGCGACAATAAGCACAAAACTAATATTATAAGTATTAGAAAACGCCTGTCTGGTAAGTTCTGGTTATTTTTATTAAAATTCTTAGATTTTGACATTTGTAAGTCGTTATCATTAAGCGACTTAAAATTAGTATAGTTTTTGTATTTAAAAATAAAACGACTTGATTTTTATTTTAACGTAAAATATTTTGTTTTAATTAATAAATATAAAAAACTTAAAGTGGTATATTTGCGCCACAATTAAACGAAAATAATATGTTTATACTGAGGGGTTTGTCAAAGCTCGACTATCGTTACATCTACGTTTTAGGCAATTCACGCTACTTATTTCGCTACAAAATAGGCATCTCAAAAAGCGTCGAAAACAGAACAAAAGGCATCGAATGCACACTGCGCGGCTACACTTATGAGATTTTTGCCGCCAAATTCTTTTTTGCGCGCAACATCGAACAGTTTCTGCACACCGTTTACAGCCCGCTTAATGCACGCATGAAAGGTAGTGGTAAAACGGAATGGTTTTGGATGGTGCTGCCGATTTCGCCAACACTTGTTTTAGCAGCTTTGTGGATTGTACAGTGGATTTTTATACCGATATTTATTTCCGCTTTGGCTTATATTTTTGTGAATCGGGATATTTTGATAGAAATTTTATCAGAAGGCATGCCTGTCTAAATTCAGCCATTTTTTTCTATCCCAATCGAAATGTTCGGCATTGTTCATCTTTTTTTTGTAGTCGTACATAGAACTCTGCGCATAAGCATGACCTGGATAATGGTACTTTTTATGGTTCGACAAACCATGTTGAATTTCACAAAGCAGTGTGAAAGTACCTAAACTGCGTTTCATTTCGGCAGGGTCATAAAAAGCCGTTGTGCTGTATTGCAAATGGGGTGTTATATCAAAAAAACTACATGCCACAAGGCGATCGTATTTGTAAAGGCAGACTTCATACATCGGAAAAGGCTTATGGTCGTCTGAAACCCAAGTAAAGATGCTCGCTAAACGATTGAACCGATGAGCATACCAGGCATCAAATAACGCTATTTTTTCATCTGTAATGACGGCAGGGCGATACACCCTAACCAAATCGGCATTGCGTCTAATAATATGACGTTGACTTTTAGTGAAAACAAAATCAAGTGATAACCGATAACGTATGGGCATCAATTGCATGGTCATAACGACTTCATCAAAAACAAAAGGAACGGTATAATAGTCGAAGCGGCGGCGAAAGAAGTTTTCACCAACTCTATCCCAACCGTTTAATAGGAGTTTTTCCCAATCGGTCAGCGATAATTGCTCGCGATATAATTTTTCATTGATGTCGTTAGTCATGCCAATATTTTCTTATTTCATAAATTATACTGAGGGGGTGCTATCAATGTTTCTTTTTGATTAGAATTAGTGTTTAACACCATTGTTTTGAACGTAAAAATAGTGTATTTGAGACATGAAAAGGTATTTTATTGTCTGAATTTTTAAAAACAAAAAAGCCCTTGCAAACGAACTGTTCACAAGAGCTTTTATCATTTTTCGTACCCCGGGCGGGACTCGAACCCGCACGAGCGTGAGCTCACAGGATTTTAAGTCCTGCGTGTCTACCATTCCACCACCAGGGCAAGTACGAAATGCAAATATAGAATAAGTTACCACCAACGCAAAAAAAAAGCCATCTGAAAAGATGGCTACCAACTAATTAGTTGTGGAAACTGAGCGGAAAACGAGACTCGAACTCGCGACCCCGACCTTGGCAAGGTCGTGCTCTACCAACTGAGCTACTTCCGCTTTTTTTACTCTTCATTTAACGCTTTCGTTAATTGCGATGCAAATATAGAACATTTGAAAATGACTAACCAAATTTTTTTAAAATTATTTTCTTAGAAACATTACACTATTTCTATAACTAATTGATAATAAAGCATTTGTATTAGAAAAAAAATTAAAAAAAGAATCTGTACGGCTATATGTCAAATGCCTTTGTCAATTCCTCTTTATCATCAAAAGGTTGCTTAATACCGTTGATTTCTTGATATTTTTCATGCCCTTTGCCTGCTAAGAGTATAATATCACCACGTTGAGCCAGTTTAACAGCTGTCCGAATCGCTTGCCGACGGTCAGCAATTTCTAAGACCTTAGACATGTCTTTTGGCGTAATATCAACCTTCATTTGTTCAATAATACTGAGGGGGTCTTCTGAACGCGGATTATCGGATGTGAGAATCAAAGTATCGCTCATCGTTGCACCAATTTTGCCCATAATACGCCTTTTGGCAGGGTCTCTATCACCACCAGCTCCTGTGAGCGTGATTATTTTTTGATTGTCCTTGCGGAAATGACGGATGGTTTCTAATACATTTTCCAAAGCATCGGGCGTATGTGCATAGTCAACAATACCTACCACATCTTTTTGCACATTATGTATGTAATCAAAACGCCCTTCTGCCCCTTTCAGATTTGACAAAATCGTCAATGCTTCCAATTTTTCTGCACCCATTAAAACCGCCGTTGCATAAACAGCTAAAAGGTTATAAGCATTAAATTCACCAATCATTCGGGCATAAAAATCATGTCCGTCCATATCGAGGTGCAATCCTAATAAACCATTTTCGATAATTTTTGCTTTAAAATCAGCTACTTTTCTTAAGGCATAACTGTGTTTTTGAGCTTTTGTATTTTGCAACATGAATTTTCCGTTGCGATCATCATGGTTCGTCAAAGCAAAAGCTGATTTGGGTAGATGGTCAAACAATAATTTTTTTGCATCTCGATAACTTTCAAAGGTCTTATGATAGTCGAGGTGGTCGTGCGTGATATTAGAAAAAACTGCGCCCGCAAATTGAATCCCCGCTACCCTATTTTGCGCCAACGCATGGCTCGAAACTTCCATAAATGCAAAATGACAGCCCTCTGTAACCATATCTAAAAACAGTTTTTGAAGGGCAATTTGGTCAGGTGTCGTATGTGTTGAAGGCAATATTTTTCCAGCCACTCGATACTCAACCGTTGACACCAAGCCACATTTGTAGCCCAAGCCTGTAAACAAATCGTAAAGCAAAGTAGCTGTTGAAGTCTTACCATTTGTACCTGTAATACCGATCACTTTTAGTTTTTTTGTAGGATTATCATAAAAATTAGCAGCCATTTCACCTAAAGCTGCCGCTGCATCAACGACTTTAACGAATGTAATATCGCCTAACTGATCAGGTATTTCTTCACAAACAATGACTTTTGAACCGCCTTCGATGGCTTTTTGAATAAAATTATGACCGTCAACTTGCGTCCCACGTACAGCTACAAAAAGGCACTCGGCTTCAACCTTTCGGCTATCAAAAACAATTTTTGAAATGTCTTGGCTCATATTGCCTCGACTATCGAGGATATTAATACCCCTCAGTATATGCGTTAAATGCTTCATTTTTTAGTCTAATTTTATTGAAATCACATTACCTGGATAAGCCACTACACCCGGATTTAAGGATTGAGTTGCCACTTTGCCGTAGCCACTAAACGAGACACGCAAACCGCGATTTTCAAGCAAATACAAAGCATCTTTCAGCCCCATACCCACTACAGAAGGCACTTGTTTACGGTTGCCAACATTACGTGGTAGAACATTCAGGGTATCGCCTTTTGCTCTTAAAGCCGACCAATCGTCTTCTTTTATACCGCCGATTTCGTGTTTCAAACCCACATTTTGAAGCATTTTCAACAAATCTCCTTTAAAACCAACGTCATCTGGCAGAAAAGCAGGTGATGGAACTGGTTTTCCTTTTTGGTTCAAAGGCTCGCTTAAGGCAATATTTGAAGAAATGAGTTTATCTGCTATTTCCCGAAAAACAGGTGCAGCAACAACGCCACCATAATGCCCTGATTTAGGTTTTGAAATTATGACAATACAAGAATAAATTGGATTGTCAGCAGGAAAATAGCCTACAAAAGACCCCAAATAACCACCTGTGTGCTTACCAGGTTTGTCTTTTGAATAGTTGAGTTGTGCCGTACCTGTTTTACCAGCAAAACGATATTGAGAGGTACGCAAATGATAAGCCGTGCCACCAGGTAATTCGACAACCGATTCTAAAAGTTCACGGGCTTGTGCCAGAGCTTCCGAAGAGGCAATACGCTTATTAACAATAGTCGGTCTAAAATATTTTTGTGTTTCG
Organism: Saprospiraceae bacterium; assembly: GCA_031371355.1. Taxonomy (GTDB): domain Bacteria; phylum Bacteroidota; class Bacteroidia; order Chitinophagales; family Saprospiraceae; genus JAAFJT01. Next base: position 109 of record JANMJN010000643.1, on the reverse strand, counting down.
TTATATCTTCTTATTTCACTGACAAGATATGGCTTCATCATAACACCATCATTGGCAACAGCATTATAAAAAGTCAATAACTGTAACGGAGTGATTTCCAACTCATAAC
>JANMJN010000639.1:0-3405 GCA_031371355.1 Saprospiraceae bacterium | reverse complement strand
GATGGTTGCAGAAAAACTGAAAAACAGGGTAATGCAGGTTTTGAATTTGCGTCACGTATTTCACTTTTATCAAATGCCCCCGGTGTGCTGGCGGGTGATAATGTGCGGTCACTTCTTCGAGCCAATCGTTCAAAACAGAGGTTTTTATTTTCAAACTGCGGCGTTCAAAGACTTCAAGACCGAGTTCAACGGCACGTAATATCCTTTGTTTCTCTTTTGCAGAAACAAAAATAATTGGCACATCATTGAAAGGAGAAATGCGTTCTTTGATGATGGCTTCAGCATCACGTGCACTATTCGCGCCTTTACCTTCAATCAAATCCCATTTATTAACCAAAATGACAACACCTTTTTTGCGGTCAAGCACCAATTTGAAGATGGACATATCCTGCGCTTCAACACCCGTTTGGGCATCAATCATGAGCAAAGCCACATCACATTCCTCAATGGCTTCGATGGCACGCATGACCGAGTAAAATTCCAAATCCTCGTGGACTTTGGCTTTTTTACGCATACCCGCGGTGTCCACGATGATAAATTCCTTATCAAATTTGTTATAATGCGTATGAATCGGGTCACGAGTCGTTCCTGCGATGTCCGTTACAATTGTTCTTTCTTCGCCCAAAAGAGCATTCAAAAGCGATGATTTACCGACATTCGGTTGTCCGAGAATAGCGAGTTTGGGCAATGTCGTCTCTAAAGGTTCAACATTTTCAATTTTCTCAGCGACTGAATCGAGCAAATCGCCCGAACCTGAACCTGAAATGGAAGCTATAAAAAACACCTCTTCGAATCCTAAACTCCAAAACTCATTCGCCGCTAATTGCAAAGCAGGGTTATCCACCTTGTTAACTGCTAAAATCACAGGTTTGCGGGTACGACGGAGCATTTCCGTAATGTCTTCGTCAAGGTCGGTCAAGCCCGTTGTGGCATCCACCATAAAAACAATGACATCGGCTTCTTCCAACGCCAAACGCACTTGCGAACGGATTTGCGTTTCAAACACATCGTCCGAGCCTTCAACAAAGCCTCCTGTATCAACGACTTTAAATTTTTACCCATTCCATTCTGTCATACCATATTTGCGGTCGCGTGTCACGCCCGAAACATTGTCAACGATGGCTTCCCGTCCACCGACGAGGCGATTGTAAAAAGTAGATTTACCCACATTCGGGCGACCCACTATGGCAACTATATTTCCCATTTTTTCAATTATTGGCTTTTCAATTTTAGTGATAAATGTATCACTTCTGAAAAACGGGGCAAATTTACGAAAAGAAAGCGGGGTTTTAGGTGTTTTGGGGAAAATATACTGAGGGGGTGCGTTTTTCTTGTTTAATTATTTTTTGGAGGAAACTTGAAATCGCCAAACTATGTTTATGGGTGATGGGTGTAAAAAATAAGTTTTATTAAACTTGTTTGATAACAAAAACGATTCTAACTTTGTAAAAAATTAATAGAAATGTCAACAGCTCAATTAAAAAATGATTTACATCGCTTAATTGTTGAAACAGACGAACCGTCTGTATTAACACAAGTCATTGCCTATTTCAAAAAATTAAGACAAAATGAAGACTTAGATGAATTGACTGATGAACAAATGTTAGAACTTGAAATAGCGGTCGAAGAGACATATTACGAGGAAAATTTGGTTGACCATGAAATCGTAATAAAAAGATATGAAAAATGGTTAAAAGAGTAAGATGGAATCTTAAAGCCATCAAGTTGATGGACGAGACGCACAACTATTTTCATTACTACATTCTTCGATAATCGACAGAATCCTAATAAAAGCCCGTATATTTAATTAAAAAAAACGCCTCCCAAGTACTCGGGAGGCGTTTTAATATCTTGAAAATCAAAAACTTACACCAATTCCGCTTGCGCCTTGAGGATGCCACTTTTGATTAAATACTCACCAATTTGAACAGCATTTGTTGCAGCCCCTTTGCGGAGGTTGTCCGCTACAATCCACATATTCAACGATTTAGGTTGCGATTCGTCGCGGCGAAGGCGACCAACGAAAACTTCATCACGATTGTGAGCGTCTTTTGGCATTGGATATTTGAAATTAGCCACGTCGTCCACTACGATGATCCCCTCAGTATTTTCAAGGATTTGGCGGACTTCTGCGAGGTCAAACTCGTTTTCAAATTCCAAATTCACAGACTCGGAGTGACCACCTATGACAGGGATACGCACGGTAGTTGCTGTTACCTGAATCGAATCATCGCCCATGATTTTCTTGGTTTCCAAAACCATTTTCATCTCTTCCTTTGTGTAACCGTTGTCGAGGAACACATCAATATGCGGAATGACGTTCATATCAATTTGGTATTTATACGCCATTTCGCCGTCAAAAATGCCGTTTCTTTCATTTTCCATTTGACGAACCGCTTTCACACCTGTTCCTGTAACCGATTGATAAGTCGAAACGACGACCCTTTTGATTTTATATTTGTCGTGTAAAGGCTTCAATGCGACGACCATTTGAATGGTTGAGCAATTTGGATTTGCAATAATTTTATCTTCCGCTGTCAAAACCGACGCGTTTACTACTGGAACGACCAATTTTTTAGTCGGGTCCATACGCCAAGCCGATGAATTGTCGATAACTGTTGTACCAACTTCAGCAAATTTCGGTGCCCATTCCGTTGACGTACTACCACCTGCCGAAAAAATGGCGATGTCAGGGTGCATTTCTACTGCCGTAGCCAAGCCAACGATAGCGTAGGGCTGACCTTTATAAGTAATGGTTTTGCCAACACTTTTTTCTGATGCGACAGGGATTAATTCTGAAATTGGAAAATTGCGCTCTTCCAACACTTTCAACATTTGTGTGCCTACCAGACCTGTGGCACCGACGACTGCTACTCTCATTTTTTAGTTGAATTTTATGATATTGATAAAAAATTGGTAAAACCTAAAATTAGTGGCGGCAAAATTACGTGAAATTTTGCGTCCATTCTTAAAAAAAATGTAAGTTTGTGTTGACAATTCAACAATCATTTGAACTTACAACGAACTTATAACGATGAATCCTACGATTTTAAAACCAAAATTGCTTGAAACTTGCCCTTTGTTGCTTGTCGTTTGTCTCTTTTTACTGAGGGGGGTGGTTTTGGGACAAAGTGTTGCTGCACCTTACGATATACTTATTAATGAATTTATGGCTGACCCAACGCCTAATCTTAAAGTTTTGCCTGAAGTTGAATTTATTGAACTATACAACCGCTCCACAAAAATATTTAACCTCGATGGTTTTAAGATTTATAATGGTTCAGTTTCTACTATTATACCTTCACATACCTTGAAACCCAACAGTTATTTCGTCATTTATACTAAAAAAGCAACTGTAGATTTTGGTGCTAATGTTGATACGGTTCAAGTCTCTAAACTCATAAC
>JANMJN010000185.1:0-5013 GCA_031371355.1 Saprospiraceae bacterium | reverse complement strand
AATATTATTTCGATTCGGACACCATGTTCGGGGAACTTCAAAAGTTCCCCGAACATAAATGCCCTTCAATAAAATAATATTTGGGAGACAAAATCAGTTCGTTACCTTTTAATACAGCCTCTTGTAACACAACTTCACGCCTCTATCATGGAAAATAAAATCTACATCATCATCACCGTCCTCCTGTTTTGTCTCAAACTAAACAGCCAAAACGCTTATCTCGATGCTCAAAAACTGTTGGCATCCAAAACTGAGCGGGGGAAAACGTTTGCCACTCTGCAAACAGCAGACAACCGCAAACGCTATTCCGACAGCGAATTGGCGAATATGGAAAACATCAACCGTTTTCTCCAAAACCCGTTCAGTGACTCGGTGGACGTGCGGCTTTTGCAAGTAACAGACATGCAACACAATACACGGTTTCGTCCTTCCGAAACCACCCCTCAGTATTTTGCTCAAAACAGCTTGAAAGTGGTGGATGCGAAGTCTAATATCTCTCTGTTCAATACACCCATAAACAAATCCATGATGCCCGCGCAATTCGCTGATGCAACAGCGAAATACCTCATCAAACGCAGTCGAGACGAGATGATGGGTGTATTTTTTGCACGTTTTAAAGCCAAATTGGCGGAACAACCCATGCTCTCATCGCTGATGCCCGCTACGCAAAAGCTCATGACTTTCCAAAACGCCGCAAATGCCACGCCCTCGCTCGGTCAATCGTGGATGAACGTCTTTGAAAGCGATATGCGGAATGTGCTATTCAATTTCGATTTTTTCCTCCGCGACAAACACCCGCACCTCTCGCAGCAAACAGAAGGGCAATTGTTTTCGCTCAGTTTGCAAAGCGTCCGACTGTTAGGTGAACAAAATTCACCCGCGCAGGTACTCCAATTTTTTGAAGACAAACAAGGGAAGGACGCAACGGAACTGGGTCGTTCACTCAAATTGGTCAATTTACTATCCAAAAACCTATTGACAAACCCCCAAAGCGATGAATATATCAGCCGCGACTCGCTGCAAGCCCTTGGTACTGAGGGGGGTGATATTTTTTGGGGACTCTTGTATCAACGCAATCGCGCCCTATTCAAAAAGATGAATATCCAACCCACGACCCAAAATGTGCATCAACAGATGACTATGACCGATGAGTTTTTGCATTACAATGAAAAGATAAATACGCTGTCGTCAAAGGATGCCCCCTCAGTAAAAAAGGGGTTGAAACAATTTCAGAGTAAAAACAAGGACGAAACCACAAACGCACCCGACCACATCACAGCTACTTTGGACAAGGCTGAATACTTATTGAACATCATGGAATTGGGGTTCAAAGCCAAATTCTATGCGGACTTTTCGCCTGACAAATATTACAGCAGCGATGTATTCACCAAACGTATGTCGTTACCACGCAACACTTTGAGCGTCTTTCGCCTCATGCACAATCGGCAATATGGCATCGCACTACTCGGCACGGCGGAACTGATGGAGCAACTACTACCCGCCGCTGATTCAACGACAGAGAAATCGAAAAAAGCCCTACGCCAATTCGTCTTTTACGCCAATTTTATGACCGATGTTATCACTGCCGACAATGCTTCACTTGGGTCTATTGTTGAACGTTACGCCCTGCCGACGGGTTCGTATCGTGCCAAACGGGCGGCTCGTTTTTCGATGGACATCAATGCGTATCCGGGGTTTTTCATCGCTTATGAAGCTACGAAAACGGATTCGAGTCGCTCGGGCAGTGGGGTTCATGGCGTTTCTGCGCCTATTGGTATATCGTTTAGTTTTGGCAAAGGCGGCGAAAAGGCAGCGCATTCATTTTCGCTTTATATGCCGATGCTCGATATTGGCGCAGCGTTCAGCTATCGTTGGAGTAAAGATAAAGGCGGCGGTTTGCCTGAAAAGTTCAAACTCTCACAAGTTTTTGCGCCCGGTCTTTACGCTGTTTGGGGTGTCAAAGGTGCGCCGCTTTCCGTTATGGGCGGTTTTCAATTGACCCCACAGTTGCGGCAAGTCGCTGATTCACAGAATGTTACAGGTAAGGTAGCCAATTCCATTCGGTTTGGTTTGACGGTCTGTATGGATGTACCGATTGTGGGTTTGTATCGGCGATAGTTATTTTTTTTTTGGCTCTGTTATGATTCCAATGTGGGTGTAAACAAATAGATTTGAGTGCGGGTACTTTGGTACAGAATCCTGGATATTGATAAGATTTGCCAGTCATTTTTTCAACAAAGGCGACAAAATCCCCCCCTCAGTATTTTGTCGCCTTTTGTCATTCTGAACGCAGTGAAAGAATCTATAAAACATTTTAAATCAACAGTTTATACAGATTCTTTCACTGCGTTCAGAATGACAAAAAGGGCATAATTATTATTTTGGCGTTCCTACGTGAAGCAAATCAGAAGAAAAATTCGTGTTAATTCGTGAAATTCGTGTTTGACCAAAGTAATTAATTATGAGCACCAAAAACGATTGAAACAATAAAAACACTAACTTTGCCGAAAATACACCTTCAAATATCTTATGAAAAAAATCTACCTGTTTGTATTCATTACAATCGCCAGCTACTTTCCACTTTTCTTACATTTAGATTCGATGCCCATGATGATTTGGGATGAAGTGCGCTTGGCAGTCAGTGCTTACGAAATGAATCAAGGGGGGAATATCTGGGTCGTTACCTACTTGAATATGCCCGACTTGTGGAGCGTCAAACCACCGCTCAACATCTGGGCAATTGCACTCAGTTTTAAAGCATTCGGGTACAACGAATTAGCCTTGCGTTTGCCCGCTGCTTTATTTGGTTTGTTTACAGTTTGGCTCATATTCTTCTTCTGTTTGCGCCAATTCAAAAATGAATTTATCGCCGTTTTTTCTGTTTTAGTGTTAATCACATCAAATGGTTATATTGATTTTCATGTCACCCGAACAGGTGATTATGATGCGATGCTCATATTTTTTGAAACAGCTTATTTGTTGTTTTTTATTCAATATTTATTAGAGAACAATCTTAAAAACAAAAGGGCATTTTTATACTTATCGGCAACAACTTTATCGCTTGCGATATTTACAAAAGGTATTGCAGGCTTGTTCTTTATGCCTGCTATTTTTATGTTTTTATTGGTTCAAAAGGAATTAAAAAATGTATTGAAAGACAAACATTTTTATTATGCTCTTATGCTTTGTTTCACTCCTTTAATCATTTATTTCCCCTATCGAGAACACCTTGCAAAAGGCTATTATGAAGCCGTTTGGAAAATGGAATTATTTGGTCGCTACACAGATGGTGATGGCGATAATTCAAGATTAACAATGACTTTTCTTGAAAAATTCAACTACTTTGTCGGCAGAATGTATGAAAGCGAGTATTTACCTTGGTTTTATCTTGTTCCTTTTGGCATGATTAGTTCTAATTTATTAAACAAAAATGCGAAAAAAATCACTTTATTGTTGTTCATCAATGCCCTCGTCTTTTTGGCAATAATAACATTCTCTAACTCTAAAAAAGAATGGTATGAATCACCAATTTACCCTTGTTTAGCCATCATCGTGGGTATCGGCATGGCTTGGTTATTTGATAATTTTAGAAAAATAAATCTATCCATTGTTAAACGTTCCCCTTTTATTTCAAACCCCCTATTTATTGTCTTATTGTTTACAATTCCTTATTTTAAAATCATTGAAAAAATATACCTTTTTGAAGATAATTTATTCGATTGGCAAAAACGTCAATACAGACCCTTTATGCTAAAACTAAAAGACAATAACTATGAAGTCCTGCAATTAGACTACAATCCGACCATTGATTTTACGAAGCATCAATTAAATAATAACCAAACAAAAATTGGCAGCTTATCGGCAAGAGACCCGCTTTTTAATACCGAAAAATATCAAAAAGGGACGAAATTTATGGTCTGTGAAAAAGAAGCGAAGGATTCTCTCTATCTGAAATTTTCATACAAAGTTTTAGAAACTTATCGAGAGTGTGAATTTGTAGAAGTTCTTGGAAGTAAAGGACAGTAGTCAAGGTGTTTATTTTTTTTATCTAAATACCTATCAAGCTGTTCCTTCTTCGTTACAATTATTTGTCTATTTTTGTGTTTTCAAAAATAAGTGTCATAAATACACATTTAGGGCATTCACCTTTTAATGAATCAACAAGAATATGAAAAATCTGTCCTTTCAAAAGCGCTTTTTCAGCCTTTTACTCATTGCATTTTACAGCCTATCACCCACTTTTGGTCAATCCACTCAAACCCTTATGAATGAGCCGATTGACTTGAGCAAAGACTTTAAAGACTACACAAATACCTATTTCCTTGCCGATAGCCTTGCCGCTTTTAATCCGCAAACAGGCACTGGCAGCGTCAAATGGCGGCGCGCGATGTATCATCCCGCCCATGCTTTTGACTACACGCAGCAAGCTTTGCAACGCGTGCCGCAAAACGAATTTCCAGCGGCTGAATATGCTGCCGACCCCGTTTTGCCCTTTACCATAGAGTTTGTTTCAGCCAAAACCGTGCGTTTGAAAATGCAAACGGGAACGGTTGTGCAAAAACCTGAACCTTCATTGATGCTCGTTAATGACCCCCTCAGTAAAATCGCCGATTGGCAATACTTAAAGGTTAAAAATGGGCATCAATACAAAAGTAATTACGGCACCGTGACGGTCATGGAAAACCCATGGGCGATTGAATTTAGAGATGCCAAAGGCAAATTGTTGACAAAAACACACCATTCGAGCGACAATAAAGGCTTTTGTGCCAATATGCCTTTCTGTTTTGTCCGCCGTGCAGCCGATTATTCGCGCAGCGTGGGTGCTGTTTTCGAGATTTCGCCCGACGAAAAGATATTCGGTTGTGGCGAGTCGTTTTCGAGTTTTAACAAATATGGTCAAAAGGTCAATCTCTATACTTCCGACCCAAATGGCGTGGAAACGAATGGCATGTACAAGCCCATCCCGTTTTTTATGAGCAGTCGCGGCTATGGCATGTTTATGCACACATCCAC
>JANMJN010000593.1:0-2637 GCA_031371355.1 Saprospiraceae bacterium | reverse complement strand
ACGACCCCCTCAGTATTTTGACCAAAAAATCCAATGTACCGCATGAAATAACTGGATATAGCGGTTTGAACGCAGCAACTTTTTCTTTTAATTCGGTGCAAGTATCGTTTAAAAATTGCTCAATCTCCTTGATTTCTGTATTTAACATGATGTCGCCTGTGTGAAAACGTTGTTTCAAAATAGCCACACCGACATTGTAGCTTTTCGCCCAAAATACCTCTGTTTTGTTACAAATAATGAATTCAACAGAGCCGCCACCGACATCTACCATCAGAACAGGTGTTTTACTGAGGGGGACACCGAGACTCATGCCTTTGTGAATCAGCTCCGCTTCACGTTCGCCAGAAATCAATTCGATAAAGATACCCGTTTCTTTTTGAACACTTTCGATGAAGTCTTGACCATTGTCTGCCAATCGTAAAGCAGCCGTGCCAAATGCGCGAACATGTTGAATATCAAAGGTTTGCAGCGTCTTTGAAAAAGTTTTCATCGCTTCTAAACCACGGCTGAAAGGCGCATGACCAATGTGATGTATGCCTTCTGAAGCCAATTTTAGTTCTGAAGTTTGACGATGAATGATGTGGAATTGACCTTGTTGAGTGCTTTCGGCGATGTAAAGTCGAAAGCCATTTGTGCCTAAATCAATGACGGCAAATTTCATAGATGATGGTTGATAATTTTTAAAAGAACAAAGGAACGGATTGTTTTGAAAATAAAAATGACTAATGTACTGCATTTTTTTTCGACAAATCGCAATCGTTAAAATACCAATGATAGACTACTTTTATCTATTATTGCACGTTATAACTAATAGTCGAATGTGTCACTACATTATTTTTTAAAGCAAATTAGCCCCCCTCAGTATCCATCTGGATTTTGTATTGTAAAACTATACCAATTAGGGAATGTTAAAAATGTGGTTTTCAGTTTTTTATAAATTTATATTTTTTCACTTTATTAGAAATTATATTTTTGTTTTCTAATAAAAGACCAAATGCTATTAACTTTGTATCTAAATTATTCTGTTTTTAAATTCATAAAATCAATCTAAGTATGAAAAAAGTTTTTACGAAAGCCCTTTTGGCTACGCTACTGCTTGTCGGTTTTTTCACTGTAACAAATGCTCAAAGAGTACTATGGCCTATTGCTACGGATAGTGCTACTATCAGAGCGAGCCAGTTTGCAGATTCAAGCCAGATTTACTGGTCACGTACAGGCAATTTAACACCTCCAGCTGGTCATAAGGGTTGGGTGACAAAAGGTATTTCCTCAGGGGATCCGGCTAAAAAAGACAGCTCTCGTTGGGTATGGAAACGAAACTCTGTGCCAACAGGTGCTTATTACACAAGCACAAGACCATTAGGTTCACCTTCAACTTTGAATGGTTGCGCCCTTTTCAATTCAGATTTTTTAGATACGAAAGGTGTTCAAGGTAATTTTGGTGCTGGAGAATCACCTACGCCACACAAAGGTGAATTGATTTCACCCGTCATAAATGCGGCTGGCGTGAAGGATATTGTTATACAGTTTCACCAATATTATCGCCAATTCCAAAGTGCAACTTATATCCAGTACAGTTTGGATAGTGGTGTCACTTGGTCAGCTAACTTCAATTTAAACACAACGATTACAGCTAATAATTCTACGACAAATCCTGTTATTGCGACAAATACGGACTCAACACTGACACGTGTTTCTCTGACAGGAAGTGTCGGTACAAACAAATTTATGGTTAAATTTGTCTTTGATGGAGATTTCTACTTTTGGTGTGTTGATGATGTGAAAGTGCTTGATTTCAAGTTTTTTGATATGAAAATGAGTAGTTTTTATGCCATACCTCCGAGCCTTTATACACCTAAGGAACAAACTGAACCTATCCGTTTTCTTGCAGATGTAACAAATGCAGGTCTAATAGAGATGAAAAATGTCAAATTGATTGTTAAGGTTTGGCGTGCTTCTGACCTTGCCTTGATGCATGCAGATACGACTAAAGACTACCCCGTTTCTTTCAAAGCGGATACAACGTATGAAAACCGTATTTTACCAAAAACATTTAACATGAGTACGCTCAATCCAGGTATTTACTTTGGTAGTTACCGTGTTGTTGGGGATAGTTCGGGTTTAGATATTACACCAGGAAACGATACAATTCGATTTGATTTTGTTGTTTCAGATCCTTCAGCTGCTTTATCTGTTGTTGTAACAGGTGTTGGTCAGCATAATTTTACCAAGGAGAATGGCTCGGTTGTTACTAATCGTGTCAGTGATGCATATTGGACAGCAACAGAACCAAGATCATGGCGTATTGGCAATTTCTTCCGATTTAACAATGCCAAAAATAAGTCAGTGACTTCATTACTTGCCCGATTGAATGCAAAAGCAGCTGCCGGAAGAACTATTGGCGCGACATTGTATGAATGGAAAGATGCGAATAATGATGACTTGGTCCAAGCTACAGAACGCACGTTAGTGGCTGTCGCTGATACCTTAGTGCCTGCGGCTCAAGCAGATGCAGGGGCTTGGTTTTTATTCAACTTGAAAGATTTAACGACAAATGGTATTTTCAAGCCGAAAGACTCGACAAACTATTTAGCAATGATCGAGTTTGATGCACCCGCACCAGCTTCTCCTCCAGTG
>JANMJN010000360.1:0-8866 GCA_031371355.1 Saprospiraceae bacterium | reverse complement strand
CTGTTTGTGCTTTATCACCTAAAGCCTGTTTTTTCTTTTCAATGGCTGTCGCCGAAATATCTAAAACGGTGATATTTTCATATCCTGTGTCTAATAAATAGTCAACAAAGCGGCTTTCGCCACCGCCAATGTCAATGATACGTGCGGATTTGGGCAATTTCAAGGCTTCAAAGAACTGAATCGAAGTGGTCGGTGTTTCTTGAAACCAACTGACATCTGTGAAGTTCTTTTTTTGATAAACGGTTTCCCAGTGTTCTTGCTTTTTCATGTGTATAAAATATTAATCTTGAAAAAATTACTTTCCTTTCCCCTTTGCGTCTTTCTGCTCTTTCATCTTTTTCTGAAAATCAACAATGGGTTGATAGGGACCCAATTTATGTTGTATATCAGGGAATGAATCCACAAATGGACCAAATGGGTGGTCATAAGGTTTACCATCAATTTTAGGCCAATCTGTTGACAAAAACGGATGCTTTGGACGCGGTTGTGTGTTCACAAACGCAGCTAAATCCCATGCTTCGGCATCCGATAATTGTGGGTTATGATAAGTAGCACCAAAAGGCATATTCGCTTTCACATAACCAGCGAAACTGGACAAACGGTACAAACCCGCCGCTTCATTATAACTCTTTTCACCCCAAAGCGGTGGGTAATGCCGCCCGTTGCCTTCGGGCATCGGTAAGCCTTCGCCGTTTTGACCATGACATGAGGCGCATTTGGCAACATAAGCCACACGCCCACTATCCTGATTGGCGGCTCTATTCAGAAAAGCGAGTTTCAGTAAACCGGAGCCTTTGGGCGTTTTTCCTTTCGGAACCGCTTGACCGAGCCATTTGATGTAAGCTGTAATCGCTGCCATTTCATGACTCGTCGAATCCAATGCTTGCCCATTGAGACTGCGCTGAAAGCAATCGTTGACGCGTTTAGAAATCGTTTCAGCCGTTCCTGAGCGTGCGCGAAACTTTGGATAAGTGGCTGCTACTGCCGAATAATTATTGCCAAAAGGTAGTGAACCTGCGCTCAAATGACAATTTTGACAATTCATACCGTTTGAAATCGGCTTTATCATGCCTTCAGGTCCGAGATAATCGGACGTATGGGCAATTAAATCACGCCCGTATTGTATCAATTTTGCTTCGTCTTCTTGCTTGATACTGAGGGGGTCGGGTGCAGCCCAAATTTTTGCTGTATCGAATTGTGCTAACGCTTCCCTCTTTAGTCTTTCTGTAACCGACTGCTTTTCACTTCGTTGTTTTTGCCAAAAAGCGATAGCCAGAAAAGCCATCACGATAGCAGGAATATAAACGAGGTATTTTGCTGTACGCAAATACGCATAGCGTTTGGCGATGTCGGACGAAGCGGTCACATCTTTTTCAAGTATGCGGCTTGCGGCATCTATGTTCTTGAAAATCCTTACCAATACAACGAATAAACCCAATGCGCTGATGATTAGTAAAGGAATGAGCCAATCGTTCATTTTTTTGTCAATTTGGTCGCTATGAAGCAAGATTTGTAGGAAATTGGTTGCGATTTATATTGATTGGACTTACGGAGCAAGCTCCGAAAGCAATCACTAAGGTAATTTATTTCTCAACAAACCATACGTCCAAGTACCTGCGATGGCAGATAAAAGCGTCACAGACACCACGCCAAACCCGCTGCCAATTTGAGCAAAAAGAGGTCCTGGACACGCCCCTGTCATTGCCCAACCGAAGCCAAAAAGCAAACCACCATAGATTTGACCTTTGGTGAAAACCTTTGGTACAATCTTGATATCTTCTCCAGTCAGGGTTTTGATGCCTAATTTTTTGATTAAAAACACAGAAATTACGCCTACAACGACGGCAGTGCCAATCACACCGTACATGTGGAACGAAGTCAAACGGAACATTTCCTGTATCCGAAACCATGAAATGATTTCTGCTTTGACGAAGACGATGCCGAAAGCAATGCCAATGACCATGTATTTTAGGTTGGACAAAGTGCTTTCTTGAGTCACCTGATTGTTCGGTGCGTCACATGTAAATTCGTCTTGTTCTACTACTTGAAAATTAGATGTATTTGCCATTTTTTTTTTTTTTTTGACCCCTCAGTATTGAGTACAGTTAAGGCATTTTTTTTTGAATTTTGTAATGGAATGCTGTTTTGTAATATGCCTTTTCTACAAATTTAATAAGAAAGGTAAACCGAAATGCGTCATTAAAAAACCGCCAATCATAAATGCAATCGTGGCAATCAAGGAAGGAACTTGCAAATTGGACAAGCCCATAATAGAATGTCCTGATGTGCACCCACCTGCGTAACGTGTACCAAAACCAACAAAAAAACCACCTAAAACGATGAAAACGAAGCCACGCAGCGTTGCTAAGCTTCCAAAACTGAACAAGTCGGTAGGCATTAAGCCTGCAAAATCGTGGATACCTTGTGCTTCGAGTTGCGCTTGAGTTTCAGGGGCGATGACGATGGTATCAGGGTTTGACATAAGATTTGTAGCGATAAAACCACCGATGACTAAGCCACCAACGAAGAATAAATTCCACATTTCTTTCTTCCAATTATATTTGAAAAAAGAAATATTGGCAGGAAAACACGCAGCGCAAATGTGCCGCAAAGAGGACGAAACCCCAAAGGATTTGTTGCCAATAATCAGCAAAGTAGGTACGGTCAAGCCAATCAAAATACCTGCTACTGACCAATGCCACGGTTGGCTAATAAAATCTAACATAGTTAATTGCGTTTTTAAATTTACGATATTTGTTTTGAAAATAGATGTAAATATCTATAAGAAATTTGAATATAAGCTATCAATTTTAGGCAGTTCCGGGTAAAATTTTATTCCAATACAACCATGGCAATACATACCGTTTGAGTTGATACATTGACCACCTTTCTTTTGATTGGTCAAACGGGAATGTTTCCATGGGCTCATTATTATAGTCAAATTCCGCCAATACCAATTTTCCGTAGCCAGTGACGACTGGGCAAGAAGTATAACCTGTATAGCTCGCTGTGAGCGGTTGTTTCGCCATCAAAGCCAAAAGGTTTTCAACCACAACGGGTGATTGTTTGCGAATTGCGGCTCCTGTTTTTGACGTTGGCAAGCTCGACGCATCGCCTAATGAGAATATATTCGCGTATTTGACGTGTTGTAATGAGTTTTTATCCACATCAACCCAGCCAGCAGCATTTGCCAAAACACTTTGGCGGATAAAATCGGGTGCAGACTGAGGGGGTGTGACGTGAATCATATCAAAATCCACCCATGTTTCTTGATCTTTGTTGTGTTCACCCAAACCGAGGAATTTTGCCCGTTTGTTAGGTCCATCAATTTCGACGAGTTTTTGATAAAAATTGAGTTTAATGTCAGAGCGTCGGCATACTTCCAAGAGAGTATCTTCGTATTTTTTGACCGCAAAAAGCCTTGTACCGCCACTCCAATATTGAATATCTGCTTTGCTCAATAGGTTATGTTTGCGCCAATAATCGGCAGCCATGTACATGATTTTATGCGGCGCACCGCCACATTTGACGGGTGTATTCGGACTATGAAAAATCGCTTTGCCACCTTTGAAGTTCTTTAGGCATTCGAAAGTATAGGGCGCGTGTTGAAAACTGTAGTTGCTACACACATTGTTTTTGCCCAAAGTCTCAGTCAAACCTTTGACTTCTGACCAATTGATTTGTATCCCTGGTGCAACAACTAAATAGTCATAAGAGAGGGTTGAGCCGTCGCCTAATGTGATGGCATTTAACTCAGGTTGGAAAGCAATAACTTTTTGCTTAATCCATTTTGCACCGCTTGGAATGACTTCTGCTTCGGTACGTTCTGTATCTTGAATGTCGAAAACGCCCGCACCAACCAAAGTCCAAGCGGGTTGGTAATAATGCTTCTCGGCTGGGTCAATAACCGCAATATCGAGTTTGCGATTTTTGAGTAACAATTTTGCCGCCACCGAAATTCCTGCGTTGCCGCCGCCTATAATTGCAATTTGATGATGATAAGTCATATCTGTATTTGTTTTGATTTTTCAAAAATTATATTTACATCTGATTGTGAGAATATATGAATATGTATTCATAAAATAGAAAACGAATATGAACTTAAATTTTATAAAAATCTATTTTCTATTAATTAAGTACTTGATAAAATGAGTTGTGCCAACTAAAATTCGGCAAAATGGTTAGTTGGCTCCTTGGCATAAAATTTTGGCTTCTATTTCCAAAGCACCCCCTCAGTATTTTTCCTAAAATCCTTTTTGTTAATGCCCGTTTAAGGTTGAAGGAAACATCAATTCTTTTATTAAAATATATATAGCCATGATAAGTACGAACCAACCGAAGCCTTTTTTCAAAGTTTCCGCTTTGATGAACTTAGCTAAGTAAGAACCGAGAAAAATGCCTACAATAGCGGCGGCTGTAAATGTGCTTAATAATGTCCAGTCAATTTGATTCGCAAAATTCTGCATATCGCCAGTGAAACCGATGAGAGATTTGATGGCAATAATCAACAACGAAGTGCCAATTGCCAAGCGCATAGGTAGTTTTGCAAACATCACAAGCGCGGGAATGATGAGAAAACCACCGCCAGCACCGACAAAACCCGTCAAAGTACCTACAACGAAACCTTCTAAAATGATAACAGGATAGTTGAACTTGATTTTAGAAATATCGTGGTTTTCTTCTTCTTGTCTTTTGTTCCGAATCATACTGATTGAAGCAAAAAGCATAATTGCGGCGAAAAAAACCATGATAAAAATATTCTTGGTTACTTCAAAATCACCTATCGAAAAAATAGTGCTAGGGATAGCGGGCATTACATATTTACGGACTGCATAAACAGCTATCAACGATGGAATTGAGAAAATAATAGCCGTCGGAATGTGTACCAATTTTTTTGTAATATTATTGAATCCACCGACTAATGAGGTTGATCCGACAATGAATAGTGAATAAGCAGTTGACAAAGTTGGCGAAACATGGGCGACATAAACCAAAACAGGAACGGTCAAAATAGAGCCGCCACCGCCGATTAGCCCCAAAGACATGCCCATTAGAACGGCTAATAAAAGAACAATTATGCTCACTATTTTAATATTTAGAAGGTGGAATAAGGATGTTTTACAAAGGTAAAACAATTATGAATACATGAACAAGTTTTCATGTAATAATTTTTAAAAAAAGCGGCTATAAAATATTGTAGCCGCTTTTTTTGCACCAAATTTACTAAATCTTAAAGATCTGGTAAATTTTTTAATGTCAGAAATCACATATTGCAATCGCAATTCTCAATGCATTCGATGAGTTTCGGAATATCTTTTTCCTTCAAAGAATAAAAAACGCTTTGTCCTTCTTTTTCGGAGCGCAAAACACCTTTAAGTTTCATTGTTGTCAAGTGATGTGACAAGAGCGATTGCTCGACTTCTAAGATTTCACCAATCTCATTAACGCTCAAACGAGCGTTTTGATTAAGCAAATCGACGATTGCCAAACGAGTCGGGTGCGCTACGGTGCGCAATATATAAGCTGCTTTTTCGAGTTTTTCGCGGTTGATTTTGTATTCTACTGTAGCTGTCATGTGTAAAGTACGATATTATGTTTATAACATTTTTTTGATTCAAAATGCAAATGTATGAATAACTGTTCATATTTACAAGTACAAACACATTTAAAGTGAAAACTTTTTTTTTAACCCCATTAATGTGAAGAATTGGCGGTTAATTGAAAAAATACTGAGGGGGCGGTATAAACATGGTTTTATATGAAAAATCTGAAAATTAATATTCAGATAACTTTATTTGTCAAAATGAGACGTATGTTTGCGTCATAAAACACAATTAAAAATGTACGCTAAAACAGCCGAATTTGATGAACAACAGCAGCAATTGGCTAAGTATGCCAAGTTATTGTCGCACCCTGCTCGGATAACTATTGTCCAACTTTTGGCAAGCAAGCAGTCGTGTATTTCAGGCGATATTGCCAATGAACTACCCCTCAGTAGGTCAACCGTTTCACAGCATTTACAAGAGTTGAAAAATGCAGATTTAATCAAGGGTACAATTGATGGCTTGACGATTTGTTATTGCCTGAATATGGTTGAATTGGAAAAAATGAAGCACTATTTTGTGCAATTCCTTGCCATGAATATTCAAATAACGAATCAATGTTGTTAAAAATCTAATTTTATTGTTACTCGAGTGTTGTTTGTTTTGAAATAGATCTGTTTATTATATGAAAAAATATTTAGCCGAATTTATTGCCACCTTTGCTTTAATATTTTGTGGCACAGGTGCCATCATTATCAATCAAGAAACAGGCGGTGTCATTACTCATATCGGTATTGCCATAACTTTCGGTTTAATTGTTATGTGTATGATTTATACATTTGGCGAAATATCGGGCGCACACCTCAATCCTGCCGTAACAATTGGCTTTGTCTTAGCGGGTAGATTTGAGAAAAAAGAGGTATTGCCTTACATTGGAAGTCAAATAGCGGGTGCATTTTTCGCTACATTCATACTGAAAATCTTATTTCCATTAAATCAGAATTTAGGCGCAACCCTACCTTTGGGGACGCACATACAATCTTTTATATTGGAAATAATATTGACATTTTTCCTAATGCTCGTGATATTAAATGTATCTCAAAGCTCAAAAGAAACGGGTCTTTTTGCAGGTATAGCCATAGGTGGAACGGTACTTTTAGAAGCTATGTTTGCAGGCCCGATTTGTGGGGCTTCTATGAACCCTGCGAGAAGTTTATCGCCCGCAATCGTTTCAGGGAATATAGCAGGGCTTTGGATTTATGTTTCAGCACCCATTTTGGGGGTCATTTTGGCAGTTTTAGTCTGGAAAGTCTTGAAAGCGCCGGTTTAGAAGAGAATAGTATTTCAAAGTAAAATTTAAAAACAACCTTATGTATCAAAAAATAAGAATACTGCTCAGCGGTTTAGAAACAAGTTTTGACCACATTCCAGAAGAAAGAAAGGCAATTTTAGCCCAAATTGCCGCCTATATTCAAGCAAAATACAATAAAAATGTCCCAATCAATTTAGTTTATATCTGCACCCACAACTCGCGCAGAAGCCATTTTGGGCAAATTGCGGCAGCAGTTGCAGCTGATTTTTATTGTATTGACAATGTGTACGCCTTTTCAGGAGGCACGGAAGCGACAGCTTTTCATCCAAATGCCATAAAAGCATTAACGGATTTGGGGTTTAATATTCATTCAGAAGATGAAACTGTCAAAAATCCAATTTGGCAAGTCAATTTTGGGGTCAATGTAGGCACAATTTGCTTTTCAAAAGTGTATGATAACCCTGCTAATCCATCCAAAAATTTTGCAGCCATAATGACCTGTTCTGATGCAGAACAAAACTGTCCTTTCATAGTTGGGACGGATTTGAGAATCGGTACGACTTATAACGACCCAAAAGCCTCTGACGGCACGCCGCAACAAGACGAAACGTATAAAACACGGTTTTTACAAATCGCAACAGAAATGTTATATGCTTTTTCTTTGGTAAAATAATAGAGTGGCACCTAAAAACCATAGCTCATAATCAAGTTAAAATCTGTGCCATCAGTAATCACCTAAATCAATAAATCATCTTATCTTTCACGACTTTCCCTTTAAAAGTCCAAAATACAAATATCGTATAAGTCGCTACCAAAGGCACGCCGATGAGTGAGACAATCATTAAATTGGTTAGTGTCATTTGTGTTGAAGCGGCGTTATAAATCGTAATATTGTTGTCGGATGTAAGGGTTGACACGACGATATTGGGGAACAAACCGACGGCAAAAAGAGAAATAAGTAATGCAATAGTCACACCTGAAAACAAAAAAGCGATTAAATACCGCCGTTTTGTGATTAAACGAGGAATATTTGCCACTGACAAGATAGCTAATGCAGGGAGTATGAAAAGAGTGGGGTGTAAGCGGAATTTTTCAGCCATTTGTGGAATATAAATCAACGTCGTCACTGTTGTCATAGCAAACATGATGATGAAAAAAATGACCATATTCTTGGACAAAACGGTTAGCCGAGCAAAAACACGATCTTCTGTTTTCAACAATAAAAACATGGATCCGTGCATCATAAACAACGAAAGGGTTGTAACAGCGGTAAGAAAGGCGTAAGGATTTAAGAAGTCGAGCCAATTACCCGCAAATTCTAAGTCTTTGTCAATCGGCATACCTTGTATCAAATTGCCAAGTACCAAGCCGAGTAACAAGGCAATGAGAATGCTTGAAATACTGAACATAATATCCCACGTCCAACGCCACCACATCATTGGCTCTTTTGAACGGAACTCAATAGCAACTGCGCGAAAGATAATACCTGTCAAAAACAACATAAATGGGACATAAAACGCTGAAAAAACAGTGGCATAGACCACAGGAAACCCGGCAAACATTACTCCTCCAGCTATGACCAACCATACTTCGTTGCCATCCCAGACGGGTCCGATGGCATTGAGGGCGATACGGCGGCTGGTTTCTTTGTGCCAAAATAGGTGAATGGCACCGACACCTAAATCGAAGCCATCTAAAACGGCATAGCCCGTGAGGACTGCACCGAGTACTAAAAACCACCATGTGTTTAGGTCTAAACCTAAGTACGTTTCCATATTTTTGATTTTTTTTTGAACACTGATTCAACAGGTTTTCACTGATTCACACTGATTTTTTTTGATCCATAACAGAAAAAAATCAGCGTAAATCCGTGAAAATCATAAAAATTAGTGTTCAAAAAAAAATCAAAAATATGGAAACGTACTTAGGTTTAGACCTAAACACATGGTGGTTTTTAGTACTCGGTGCAGTCCTCACGGGCTATGCCGTTTTAGATGGCTTCGATTTAGGT
>JANMJN010000531.1:0-3064 GCA_031371355.1 Saprospiraceae bacterium | reverse complement strand
TATATGTCAAGTGAGTACCTTTTGATGAAAGGCAACAGCGTTTTCAAAAAGGGCATAAAATATCGCTCTTTTTCTGTTATTTCTACGATTTTGGTAAACATCCTTTATGTCACATTCTCATAACCCCCCCTCAGTAGGTGTTGTCGTTTTGAACTATAATCATTCAGAATTGACAATAAACTGCGTAAATTCCTTATTGAAACAAGACTATAGTAATTTCAAAATAGTTGTTGTTGACAATAATTCGCCCGATGATGCTCAGAAAATAATACTTCAAACAACATTGCCAGAAAGTGTCGTCCTTATCTTAAATCCTGAAAATAAGGGTTATGCAGCAGGAAATAATGTCGGTGCGAAGTATTGTATAAAGACTTGGGATTCAGGTTTTATTTTTGTCTTGAACAACGATACGATTTTAGAAGACCCAAAAACCATCGAAAAACTGGTCAAAACATTTGTTGAAGACAAAATAGTCGCCGTTTCACCACTTGTTGATACAACAAGTGCAGACGCAAATGTAGAAAACCAAATTCAAGTTCGTAAACTGTTGAACCCATACAAATTGATGGTGTGCAACGTCATTTTTTTAAGCAGATTACCCTTTTTTAAGCGATTTAGCCGCGATTATCTGTATTTGGATTTGATGCCATATACCCCCTCAGTATATTATGTAGATTCGATAAACGGTTCAGCATTTATGATACGTTCAGTTACTTTGCAGACGATAGGGTATCTAAATGAGAAAACATTTCTTTATGCAGAAGAACTTATTTTAGGGTGCCAAATCAAAGAATTAGGCAAAATCTGCGCCTTAAACGGTCATACATCTGTTACGCATTACCAAGGTCTATCCACTGGAAACGACAGGCAAACAATAAATTGGAAAATGCACAAATACGGCATAGACAGTATGTGTGTGTTGTTTGAAGATTACTATAAAAGCCCCAAATGGTTTACTTTTAGCTTCAAGTTATTTCGGGTCATTGATTTCATTTTCAAGAAGGTTTATCTATGGATAATCCATATATTTGGGTAAATACGATTTTTGTTACTATAATATTGACACTTTACTTAACAGTATTGAACCGTATTAAAAAGCAAAAAATACATTTATATATCTATACGTTAGTTTGGGGAATTCTGGTATTTGGCAACCAAATCATAGGCCCACCTTACTTAGTGAGCATAGAGACACTGATAGTCGTGTATTTAGCATGGATAACATTCTATTTGGGGGCTATTTGTGTCTATTTATACTATGCAAATGATAAAAATGGGTCAGAAGAGGAAATGGTCTATTCCGCATCCCGATTGAAAATAGCCCTTTATTTTCTTATTGTTTTGAGCATCGTTGCCAACTATTTATATTTCCAAAATGCGGCTTCTAAACTACAAGGATTAGCTAATTTGGCATTGTTGAGAAGTAGTGAAGCCCGCGAGGTATTAACGGAATCAAATATGTTTTTTAATTTATTTGGACGTTCATATAATATTTACATTCCGATGGCTTTTTTGCTGTATAATAAAAAAAAGCTGTCACCAGTCATACTTGCTCTCATCGTTATTATTGCCTTAGCGACAAGTGCCTCAACCTTTACACGTGCACCTATTCTCAATGTTTTGATTTGCGTCCTGGTTTCGGTTGTTCTTTCTGGAAAGAAAATAAAGCTAAATGTTCTTTCAGGCAGCTTTGCCTTAGGTTTTGTTGGACTTTTATACTTTTTGACAAACGAAATCAACACTAAATTATCCCTTGTTAAAGTCAAAAATGCAGATGAATTACTGGTAAATACGGCTTTTACATATGTTTTTGGCGGTATCAGAGCCTATCAAGACATTCTTGAAGGGCTATACATTGACCATCAAGAAAAATACTACGATGCATACGCTTATTCTTTAGATTTTTTGCACTATTTCTTAAAGCGTTTGGGTTTTATAGAAGAATATCCAAGACTTATTCGGGAATATATGCGCGGTGCAGACATTCCTACAAACGTTTATACGTATTTAGATTGCTTTACACTTGATTTAGGCATGGCGGGAGCATTGATAGGCTCAACGCTTTTGGGTATTTTTACGACATATATAGCCGTACAAGCCCAATTCAGAAGAACAATAACAATGACGGCTATGTATTGTTTTTGCTGTTTTGGGATGGCTATTATCTTTATGAACAACGAATTTATTAGAAATACGGTCTTTTTAATGTTGATTCCACTCGCACTTGTTGAGTTTATCGCTCGATTCAATATGAATACCGATAACTCAGATGATGCCGTTTCCTCGATATGATAGTTATGAAAATTCACGGCGGTATTGGCAATCAAATGTTTCAATATGCCCTCGGTCGCCATTTAGCGTTACGCCTTAAAACGGACTTAAAATTAGATGTGTCTTTTTACCATAAAGAAAGTAAACGGCACACCACGCGCCATTTTCAGTTAGATTTATTCCACACAGATTTGACATTTGCAACGGACAAAGATTTAAATCAATTATTGGGCATGCCGTTTTTAAGAGAACCCAATAGACAGCTTAATCGTTTCGGAATCAATGTTTTATCCAATTATTATGGCGAAAAATCGCACAATTTCAATCGCGAAATTTTAGACCTAAAAGACAATTCGTATTTAGAAGGCTATTGGCAGACCCCTCAGTATTTTGAAGAAATTGAAGGTATAATTAGAAAGGAATTTGTTTTTAATGATTCCATAGATACTCAAAATACAGGCTTAGCCCGACAAATAGAAGCAACGGTAAGTGTCGCTATCCATATCCGACGAGGCGATTACCTCAATAATCCAGTTCACAATGTATTCGATATCAGCTACGTCGAAAAAGGTATTGCACTCATGCAAGATACTATTGGAGAAAAAATACAGCTATACATTTTTTCGGATGACTTAAAATGGTGTCGTGAAAATTTGAATACGCTTTATCCGAATATACCCAAGTTATTTTGCGAAGGGGGTAATGCCAAAGAAGACCTTCAATTAATGTCAATGTGTCAGCATTTTATTGTAGCCAACAGTTCTTTTTCGTGGTGGGCAGCATGGTTAGGGCG
>JANMJN010000184.1:0-2342 GCA_031371355.1 Saprospiraceae bacterium | reverse complement strand
CGGCCAGCCTCAACGCCATGCAGGTTGTGGGAAGCGTCTCAAGTTACTTAGATCAAATTGGGCAACTCAATAACCCGTCAAACAGCGAATTAGGATTTGCTCTTTCTGATGACTTAATTAAAATAATTGATGCCCGCATATTGAGCAAAAAGAAACTAAAAACAGACCCCAATAAATTTACTGCAATTGTCAAAGAGGTCATAAATTCACCTGTAACCAATGCCTTTACCAAGTCAATTCCAATTGTCAGCAATATAAAAGGTGTCATTGATTTGGTCATAAATTTGACTGCCTCAGAAAAAAATGTAGAAGTTGATGATTTCGTAAAGATGAAAAACGATATGAAAAAATATATCGAACATTATGAAGGTTTGGAACAAGCGAATCTTAACTTCACATCCAATCTTAACAATTTGAATGTACGTTTAGATGCTTTAAAATTGATTTTAAGGAATTATACATTGGAAAGATTGCACCCCATCAACCCCTCAGTAAATATTGATACTTTTCGCAATTTGACGAATTTAGTCAATCGCCATTGCAACAAAGAAGATGCAGAAATGAAAGTTGATAGGATTATGGAAGAATGTAAAAACGACAATGGAACGTTCAATTATGAAAAAGCATTGAGTGACAAACGTTTATTCTATCCAGAATTTGCTGTCAACCAAGCACAAGTCATTTATGATGAATTAGAAAGCGTTTCACGTGGTTTTATGTCCAATCTTTATACCTATCAAAACAATATTGAAAAGGTTTTGACCAATTCTAAAAACAATAAATTGGGTGACGTTGGGAAAATTGATATGAAGATTAAAAATCTGTCAAGTTTACTCAATAATGTCACTGAAGCCATAAAGAATAGCGTCAATTTGGAAGATTTGCAAAACAAATTGCATCGCATAAATGGTTTTATGGTGCCTTAAACTTTACTTTCTGTTGCTTGTTTATTAAGTAAAGAAACCTGCGTCAAGTTTTGAAACTTGACGCAGGTTCGTTTTTCAAAATCACTTCAATCTATGAAAGAAAACTATGAATAATATCGGTCTCTACGGATTAGCATTTCTCCTCGGTTCAGTCAAATTCTTATTTGCCGCATCTATTGTCAGTACCACTGAACTTACGCCTATCGAAATAGCCATTTCGACAGGCTTGGGAGCCATATTTAGTTTCAATATTTTCTATTGGTCTTCTGGTTATTTTATGCGTGTTGCAAAGGAAAAGAAAATCCGAGCGATACATAATGGGACATATAAAAAGAAGAACACTTTTACCAAACTAAATAAGTTGATGGTCAACACCAAGAAGTCGAAAAGTGGCTTTTGGCTTATATGTTTGTTCGCACCCTTGTTTTTATCCGTGCCTGTTGGGTCAATTATTGTTGCCAAATTTTATCGGCAACACCGTTTAACCTATCCAGTCGCGATGATATCCTTAAGTATTATGGCGTTTGTATTGGCTTATTTGAGTGAAGCGATTTTTGCTTTGTTCAAATAATACCCCCTCAGTAATTTAGTCCAAACCATAATCTTTTATCTTACGATACAAAGTACGTTCAGAAATACCCAAGTCTTCAGACGCTTCTTTGCGCCGATTATGGTGTTTTTTCAAAGCCAAAACAATGATTTCTTTTTCTTTTTCAGCTAAATTAAGGGAAGCATCTACAGCTTCTACTTTGTTTTCATAAGCATTGGATTGAGGATTTTGGATGATAATAGGCTGGCTGCTATGCGACCTAACTGATGGATTATCAAGGTTTGTATCGGTATAAACTTCTTCAACATAGTCGTCTTCATTATTGGGGAAACGGTTTTTATTGGGTTCAAAATGGCCAAAATCAGGTCGAGATACTGAGGGGGCAGGCAAACCTAAATTATTGATACTGAATGAATGCGGCGCTGTCAAATTGTTGTTTTTTATCAATTCTGCGATGACCGTTTTCACGTAGTTGAGGTCATTTTTCATGTCAACTAAAAACTTAAACATGATATCGCGTTCCTCAAAATTGGATTCGCCATTCAAGTCTTTTTTTGCTGTTGGCAAACGGCTATCCAACAAATGCGGCATTTGGTCAATCAATTGTTCAGTCGAAATGGTTCTTTCTTGCGACAAAACTGACAAGCGTTCAGCCACATTTTTCAACTCACGAATATTGCCGGGCCAATTATAATGTTCCAACAATAGCCGCGCCCGTTCATCTAATCGAATCGGTTCAATGCGGTGACTTTCTGCAAAATCAAGGCTAAACCGTCTGAAAAGCAAGTAAATATCCTCTGGTCGCTCCTTTAAGGAAGGCACTTTTATAGGCACAGTTGACAAACGATAATACAAGTCCTCTCGAA
>JANMJN010000335.1:0-1623 GCA_031371355.1 Saprospiraceae bacterium | reverse complement strand
ATTGCTGTCTGGCCCTTTGGTGAGTCATCCAGTCAATTAGACGCTGTGGCAACTGGTTTATGTCTTGTCATGGCAGATGCTTCTGCGACTTACGATCTTGTAGATGCTACAACTTCGGATAATGATAAAAGTGCATACCGCCCAAAAATAGTCAGTCGCTTTTGTGAAACCAATCAACTAAATAGTTTAACTAAAAATTTAAATGAGTTAATTTAGCCCTCAATACGAGAAGTATTGAGACGTCAAGGAAGAAATGAAATTATTGAAAAATTCAGTTGGGATACAATTGCTAAAAATCGATTATATGATTATAAAAACTAAAATACTGTGTATCAATATTTTGTAAATTTATACTATCGCTATATTAAAGGCTGGGGCTTTTTTGGTGATTACAAAACTTGGCAATCAGCAGAAGCCGATTGTGAAGGTTATGATGCCGCACCCATTTTAGAGAGTGTTATTAAAGCTGCCAGAGCTGTAAAAAAAGGGGACGCAGCCTTTGAAAGAGATGGTTTTTTATTCCATGAAAAAGAAGAAATAGAGCATTTGATTTTTGGGTTAAATCATGTTATTGATAAATATGCACGATTAAGCGTACTTGATTTTGGTGGTTCGTTAGCAAGTCTATATCATCAACACAGTGATTTTTTAAGTCAATTTCATAATGTAAAATGGTGCGTCGTCGAACAACCGCATTTTGTTGATGTAGGTAAGAAGGAATTTGAAACAGATATATTAAAGTTTGAATATACAATATCAGAAGCCGTTCAAAAGCATCAACCTAACATCGTTATTATGTCAAGCGTTTTACAATATTTGGAAAATCCTTATACCTGGCTCGATGAAATAATAAAACATAAAATCCGCTATTTATGGATTGACAGAACGCCTTTTTCAAATCGAAAAAAAGACTGGATTTTGAAGCAAATCGTTGACAAACGTATTTATACAGCCTCATATCCCGTTTCTATATTAAGTTTACCTAAATTTAAAGATTATATCAATCATCACTATAACATTAAATCTGAATTTACTTCTTTGGATAAGTTCAATCAATTAGAATGTCAATTTTTAGGTTTTTTTTGTGAATTGAAAAAATAGATAACTCAAAATAACGATGCTTCATTTTTGTACACTTTTTGATTCTAATTATTTAGCACGCGGTTTGGTGACTTACGAGTCATTGATGTCCGTTACTGTCCGTGAGGACTCCTCTGGAGAGAGCGAGGCGCATCTCTACGTTTTTGCTTTTGACGAAAAATGTTACGAAGTTTTAACAGCGATGAAACTGCCAAACTTGACAATTATTTCGCTTTCAGAGTTTGAAGATGAAGAACTTTTAGCCATCAAACCAACCCGTTCGCGTGGCGAATATTGCTGGACTTGTACGAGTTCGACCATTGTCTATTGTATCGAAAAGTTCAATTTGCCACATTGCACCTATATTGATGCGGATATGTGTTTCTATCAAAATCCCAAAATTTTGATAGACGAAAAACCTTCCGATTGTTCTGTTATCATCACTGAACACCGCTATACACCCGCATACGATAAGTCAAAATTGTCTGGAAAATATTGCGTTCAGTTTATGTATTTCGATAATACTGAGGGGGGGCTAAAAGT
>JANMJN010000371.1:0-7895 GCA_031371355.1 Saprospiraceae bacterium | reverse complement strand
TGGATTGGGAGCGGTGCCTGCCTCAATGGTTGTGGCATGAACCCTAAAATATTTAAGGTGTGTCGTCGTGCCTTCTACAAGCAGCCTTCGGGTGCGACCATTTTCAGTTTTAGCGGTTAAGCTGTCCCAATGAATGATTTGGGCTTGAACTTCGGAGAGATTTTGAGCGCAAAGCGATGTTATGCCCATTGAGAAAAGAAACAAAAGTGTGTTTTTCATTTTTAATAATTTTTGATAACGTTGAGTGTTAAAAGTAAAACATCATCTTCAAAACCTTGCATGTTTTGTCCAAAATGCTTGATTTAGGGGTTTAAATGATGGTGTGCTAGATTTAGTGACCTTTTTGGTGGCATTATCCTCAATATCCCCCTTAACGAGTGTATCGGAATTTCGTTCCGCAACAGTATTTTTGGCTTAAATAAGGCTTTTATACTGAGGGGGTGGTACAAGATTTTAAAGATAAATAAATTGAAAATCAATAAGTTATGGAACAAGTAGAAGAGTTTTTTTTCAATTGGTACTAACCTCTATTATTTCTAAATAATTATCTAAGTTTGTGAATAACTTTTTAAATCATAAAATATGAAATCAATAGTCACTATTCTGGCTTTTATAACTTTTGCTTTATCTATCGGTCGTGCCCAAGAAGTGGGCATCATTATGGGTACCGCGCGGGGCATGATGCAAAATGGTGTAGAAGAGGGTTTGATAAAACTCAAAGAAATGGGTATCAAACACATCGAAGGCGCTGGTTCTCGCTCAATGGGGAGAGTAGAATATAAAAAGCTCTTAGATAAATACGGTTTTGATGTCGTAGCAAGCGGCGTAACTTTCGAAAAACTTGAAAACGCAGACAGCATCAAAGTGCTTATCGAAAACTTGAAGTTTTTTGAAGCAGAATATGCTGTGTGTTATTGGATACCTCATAAAGGCGACGATTTCACTTTCGCAGATATGGAAAAAGGCGTGCAGGTGTTTAACAAGGCTGGTAAACAATTTGCAGAGGCTGGTATTTCTTTTGTTTATCACCCGCATGGATATGAATTTAGACCTTATTCAGGACCAGGTACTTTGTTTGACTATATGATGGAAAAAACTGACCCCCGCTACGTGAATTTTCAAATGGATGTTTTTTGGATTAGAAATCCGGGACAGAATCCTGCGGCGATTTTAAGAAAATATCCTAAAAGATTTCCATTGACGCACCTGAAAGACCGCATGATTGGCTCTGTTGACAACCTCAACGGCAGACAAGATAAAGAAAGGAATGTGGTGCTCGGGCAAGGTGATGTCAACATAGCGGAGGTCATGAAAGCGGCTAAAGAAGCGGGCGTAAAATATCACCTTATTGAAGATGAATCTGCACGAGCTACGGAGCAACTCCCTATGCATCTGCAATATTTACGTGGGCTTAATTATGATAAGCAGGCAGTTGACTTGTCGGTCAAAGATTTACGCAAAGCGATGATAGATGCTGACTCGCTGGCATTGCGCAATCTGACTTGTGATGAACTGACTTATGGACATTCGAGTGGCTCAATTGAAGACAGAGAAACGTTCATCAATAATTTGGTGAGTGGTAAAGTTGATGTTGTCACTTTAGACATTAAAGACCAAGATATAACTGTGAAAGGCGATGTCGCTTGGGTGCGTTTTATCATGAATAGTAATATGGTGAGCAACGGAACACCTACTGCCCTCAATATCAAAGTATTAACCGTTTGGACAAAAGTCAATGGGTTGTGGAAATTATTAGCACGACAAGGTGTAAAGTATTGAAACGTAAACTTTGGTCGCTCATTGAACAGATTCAACTATAGTTTTAAAATCAATAAAAAAATATGTCAAAAAAAGAAAAAATACTCATTGTCACAGGCGATGCAGGAGAAAGTTATGAATGCCTGTATGCCAAACACCGCTTTGAAGAAGCTGGTTATCAATCTGTTATAGCTTCACCGAGCAAAAAAAGGCTCAATTTAGTCATCCACGACTTTGAGCCCGGTTGGGATACCTACATTGAGAAACCCGGTTATATTGTTCCCTCCGACATCGCCTTTTCAGATGTCAAAACAAAGGACTATAAAGCGGTGTTGTTGTTGGGCGGTCGTGCCCCAGAGTTTTTACGCCACAACGAAACGGTCATACAAATTGTCAAGAAATTTGACAAAAGCGACAAGTATATCTTTTCCATTTGCCATGGTGTTCAAATATTGGTTGCTGCGGGTTTGGTGAATGGGAAAACCGTTACGTGTTATGAAAATGTACGATTTGAAGTAGAAGTCTGTGGTGGCACTTTTGATGGAAAAAGTGAGGCGGTCAGAGATGGCCGTTATGTCACAGGACAAACGTGGCAATCGCATCCTGATTTTTATCGAATGGTTTTTGAATGTTTAAACGGTTGAAATAAAAGGAATTATGGAAATTGGCATTGATAGTTTTGCATCAGCAACGGTGAGCGATGGTAAGCTCTAGGAGGTCATGAAGAAGTGGCTGAAAAAATCATTCGCCATAGCGAAGCCTTAGGCGGCATTTCAAGATTTACTTTTCAGATGGATAATCCAGCTTTGCCACATGCTAAACTCTTGCAATCCATTGAGTTAATTGGGACACAGGTTGTGCCCTCAGTGCTGAGGTTATTGGTTTAAAATAGGGTAGTGATTTAATGTATGATCCATATTAATTAGCTATTTGAACTTGTTTCATAAATGAAAACAGGTTTTTATGGTGCCTTAGTGCCGATGATCTTTTTAGAAAAACAGACCGTTTCACGATACAATAATCGTTTGACGTAAAACAAAAGCGGTTCAAAATCTCAGTAAGACTTTGAACCGCTTTTGTTGTATATAAAAAGATATAACTTTTATTATTGTTTTTCCACTTGCATAAAACTCAACTCGACTTCTGTACCACGACCAAAAATTTTGACAATGACTTTGAGTTTCTTTTTCTCTTCATTGATTTCTTGGATTTCACCAATAAAATCAACGAAAGCACCATCTGTGATTTTAATTGTTTCACCAATGATAAAAGGTTCAACAAGCGTTTCGCCAGAGCTTTGCGTATCGTCCACTACACCGAGCAAACGTTTTGCTTCGGATGTTTGCATCGGAATAGGGTCATTTTTTCCAAGAAAATGAATGACATTTTGCAAATTAACGATAGCTGTAACAATATCGCCTTTCAATTTCGCAGGGACAGCCTCAACGAGAATGTAACCAGGTAAGATATTACGCTCGGTAATAACTTTTTTTCCACCACGAATCTTATAGACCTTTTCAGTTGGCACAACGACATTAGGGATGTATTCACCCCATTTTTCTGCGGCAATTTCTTTGTCTATACGTTCTTTGATGACCCGTTCTTTGCCGCTAATGACGCGGAGGGAATACCATCTTGTTTCTTCTGACATTTTTTTATTGGTTATTGGTATTGTGAAAAGCTTTTATCAAGCTCATTTCAATACACAATTATTTTACACCATAAACAAGTTTCAAAGCAAAATTCGCCACACCATCCATACTAAAGATAATGAGCGACAATAACAAACTCGCTAACAAAACAACCCCTGTTGTTTGTTGCAAATTTGACCACGTGGGCCAAGTCATTTTTGTGCGAAACTCTTCTGCACTTTCTATTACGTACTGCTTGATATTCATGACTTCAATTCAGTTTAAAAAAAAAGGGGATTTACCCCCCTCAGTATTTTATAAAGTTTAGGGTTTTGGGTTTTGAGGTTTGGGAACCCAAAACCTCAAAACCCAAAACTTACTTGCACGGACAGCAGGGATCGAACCCGCAACCTACGGTTTTGGAGACCGCCACTCTACCAGTTGAGCTATGTCCGTGTAAAAGAAAAAAATGTCAATAGCCATTTAGTCACCAAAGATAACATAAAATGACTATTGACACGTATTTTTCGAGAATATTAGTCAAGAATTTCTGTTACCTGACCCGCACCGACAGTACGACCACCTTCACGAATCGCAAAACGAAGACCTTTCTCCATTGCAATTGAGTTGATGAGAGCTACTTCTAGTTCGATGTTGTCACCAGGCATTACCATCTCAACGTTTTCAGGCAATTTGCAATCACCTGTTACGTCTGTTGTGCGGAAATAGAACTGTGGACGGTAACCGTTGAAGAACGGTGTGTGACGACCACCTTCGTCTTTCGACAAAACGTAGATTTGGCATTTGAATTTTTTGTGCGGTTTCACTGAACCCGGCTTGCAAATAACCATACCGCGTTTGATAGCGTCCTTCTCAACACCACGTAAAAGGATACCAGCGTTGTCACCTGCTTCACCACGGTCAAGCAATTTACGGAACATCTCAACACCTGTACAAGTTGAAGTGATTTTCGCACCTTCTGCTTGCATACCGATGATTTCAACTGCTTCACCAACTTTGATAATACCACGCTCGATACGACCTGTCGCAACAGTACCACGACCAGTGATTGAGAATACGTCCTCAACAGGCATCAAGAAAGGCAATTCAGTCAAACGGGGTGGTTGTTGAATCCAAGTGTCACAAGCTTCCATCAATGCTTTTACTTGAGCAACACCGTCTGCGTCACCACTAAGCGCTTTGATTGCAGAACCTTGAATAACCGGCGTATTGTCACCATCAAATTCGTATTTGCTTAACAATTCACGAACTTCCATTTCAACAAGCTCTAACATTTCCTCGTCTTCAACAAGGTCAACTTTATTCATGAAAACAACTATAGAAGGAACACCTACCTGACGAGCCAACAAGATGTGCTCACGTGTTTGTGGCATAGGACCATCTGTAGCCGCTACAACAAGAATAGCACCGTCCATCTGAGCAGCACCTGTTACCATGTTTTTTACATAGTCGGCGTGACCTGGACAGTCAACGTGTGCATAGTGACGATTTTTCGTCTGATATTCTACGTGTGCTGTATTGATAGTAATACCACGTTCTTTTTCTTCTGGAGCGGCATCAATTGAGTCATAAGACATCACTTTATTGTTACCATCTTCTGCTGCAAGTACAGTTGTGATAGCTGCAGTTAAAGTAGTTTTACCGTGGTCAACGTGACCGATTGTACCGATATTAAGGTGCGGTTTCGACCTGTCAAAGGTTTCCTTAGCCATTGAATTATTTTTTTAAATTTTAAAATTTCGGAAATAGATTATTTATTCAAAACCTGATTATCAGGTAATTAATACACGTTAATATACTAAAAGGATTCAATCCCCTTCTCTTGCGAGCCGTTGATGGGAATTGAACCCGCGACCTCTTCCTTACCAAGGAAGTGCTCTACCACTGAGCTACAACGGCTTATTATATAGTAGCTCTACGCTTAATTGATTTTTACGATTCTCTTTTGTGTAAGTAGATTTACGATTAACGAGGTGAGTTGTTGCATCAGATACGGTAAAACGTAAATTTAAAATCGTAAATCGTCAATGTCAGCTGAAGAGCGGAAGACGAGTCTCGAACTCGCGACCTACAGCTTGGAAGGCTGTCGCTCTACCAATTGAGCTACTTCCGCATATTTTGTCATTCGTCAATAGTCAATGGTCAATATAAATGACCACTGACTAGTGACAAACAACTGTCGGCCATGACAGGGTAGAATGGGTGGGAGCAGATGGATTCGAACCACCGAAGGTGTAACCAGCAGATTTACAGTCTGCCCCATTTGGCCGCTCTGGAATACTCCCAACTAAGAGCCAGTAGAGGGACTCGAACCCCCGACCAGCTGATTACAAATCAGCTGCTCTACCAACTGAGCTACACTGGCTTATTGTTTGTTTTTCCAAGAGTAAACAGGTAAAAGAACATTTGTGATAGCCGGCTTTCTTGCTGATTTTTCTCTCCCGAAAGCCGTTTCTCAAAAAGCGTTGCAAAGATATAGCTATTTTAAAACCATGCAAACTTTTTCAAAGAAAAATTATTTTTTTAATCTTTATTTGTCTTTTCCGATTTTTTAAATCTCGACGGCATTTGCTTTTGTGACCCCTTCATAAAAACGTGCCCCCTCAGTATCCAGCCTGTTTTTGGTCTCTAAATCCAGTTTTAGCAAGCCAAATCGGTATGTTGGTCCCAAATCCCATTCAAAATTATCAAATGTTGCCCAATGAATATAACCGACTACAGAAACTCCATCGCTTATCGCTTGATGTATCACCATCAAATAATCTTTTATCGCTTGAATGCGTACAGCATCTTCATCCGTGCAAATGCCATTTTCCGTAATGATTATGGGCTTTTGATACTTTTTATGAAACTGACGCAGTATTTTACCCAATGCTTCTGGTTTATATGCCCACATTTTGTCGTGGGGGATACCCATTTTGTCCAATTTACCCGGACGATGTACTTCCGAAATCGGGCGCGGGTCAAAAAGTATATGAGCATAAAAACTCAATCCCCAGAAATCTACCTTCTCAAAAAGGGAGGCAGACCATTTATTGAACAAATAACTGGCTAACATAGCAATCGGATAACTCAATATATTTACACCTTTCATTGAAGCCGTATTAAGTGAAATGCCAACAGGCTTATTTTTATCATTCACTTTCAACAATGTATAAACAGTATTATGAGCAATACTCATGTTTCGCAGCACTTCATTCGCCTTTCCAAGACTTTTGCGAAACGGAGGAAAAACCCCTAAAAAATACGCATTCACGGCATACACATTCGGTTCGTTAAATGTGTTCCAATACGATACATATTTGCCAAAATGAAAAATGCACTTTTTCACAAAGTCCATAAAATAGCCTACGTTCTCTTCATAAAGCCAGCCACCTTTCGCTTCAAACCATTGCGGGTTCGCAAAATGATGTAAAACAAACATGATATCCGTTCCACCATCATTTAATTGTTGGAAAAAATGCCGATACTCAATAACTGTTCCGTGGTGAAAACCACCAAAAGGCTCTGTTTGCAAGCGTGCCCAATCCACGCTACATCTATAAACCGTTCCAAAACGACGGATATGCTGCACATCTTCGTCACGCCGCAATTCATGATCAGCAGTGCGGTCAAAAATATAGCCGTCTTTAGCAACTAATCCTTTGAATGAATGTTCTGAAGCCGTCTCTATTTGTGCTGAGGCAGTTGAAGTGCCCCAGAAAAAGTCTTGTGGGAATTGTAGAAGCATATTTTAATATTTGGCTTTTTATTTTGTGCTTGGCAATGTTAATATTTTTTTTTGTTTAATAATAAAATCGGTTCGACATTAAAAATCATTCAACGCTAATAATACGTATTTTTTCATTGTTTATGCCTAAAACAAACGTTCTACTTTTATTCTTTTTAGATAATCTTATAGGCAACATACGCCGCACTTCGCCTCTAATTTGCACCCCCTCAGTATGTCGTACATCAAATTGACAATTACCTTTGTTGATTAAGATTGTACCAAAATCGGCATCGTAGCGCCCTAACTGAATATTATTGCCAAAATAATTACCATACAACAATACATCTGGTAAATTATCACCATTCGCATCTATGATTTGCGCTGCTTTATAAGGTGTCAGTTGCGCCAAATCGGGCAACGGAACAGTCTCAAATTTGTCGTTGCCTTGATTCACCAATACGGCATTCTCAAAGTAATTGGCTTCATACTTTTTCGATTTTTTGAGCTTTTCAGGTGTAAAAATCTCTTCCAAACTCATTTCTGCAAACTTTCGAGCATACAGAATTTTCTTTTTCAAAATCGGCACCTGCTTTTGCAAATCAGCTATGGTTGCAAAGACATGCTCTTTTCCTTGCAAATACGACGTGACAATTTGCTCTTTTTTACCATTATCATCAAAGTCATTGTAGTACATCCGCACTGGCTCTTTTTCACTTGCTTTCAGCCTTGAATTTTCGCCTAAATTGCCCACAATCAAGTCAATATCACCATCA
>JANMJN010000369.1:0-3375 GCA_031371355.1 Saprospiraceae bacterium | reverse complement strand
GCGTGGTATTGGTACATTGGGTTATGCTCAATATTTACCAAAAGACGAATACATCACCCGCACCGAAGCCTTACTCGACCGTTTGTGCATGACGATGGGCGGAAGGGCTGCCGAAAGCATCATTTTTGGCAAAATTTCGACGGGTGCACAAAGTGACCTCGACCAAGTAACGCGCATGGCTTATGCAATGGTTGCCGTCTATGGTATGAATGAAAAAGTCGGTAATGTCTCTTATTATGGTATGATGAATGACTCATTTAATCGTCCATATTCAGAAGATACAGCGACTTTGATGGATAATGAAATACGTAAATTGGCGGACAATGCTTATGACCGTGCTAAAAAATTGTTGACTAAATACCGCACTGAATTGGAAACGTTGGCGAAACAACTCCTTGAAAAAGAAGTGTTGTTGAAGTCCGATGTTGAACGATTGATAGGTGTACGCCCTTTTGTCACGCCTGAATTGGAGCATCCGCATCTGTCTGCGGCGGCTTTGGCGGCGGCGAATGAGATGGGGTTGTAAGATTTAATTTCCAATGTAATTAATATTAAAGCCTTGTAAATCAACGATTTACAAGGCTTTTTACTGAGGGGGTGTTCTTCTACAATTTTATTCCTTCGCAGCCTTCGCTGTCTCCATCGTCCCCGTTTTTATCAAGTTCCCAAAAAACACCATATTCGCCATCAATTTATTCGTTCCATACCAAAAGGCACGGAAATTAGGATTGTCAATCATGGCAATCACTCGACCCGAACCAACGGCACTCACTACAATAGTCGCCGCACTTTTAGCCAATTCTTTGTTTTTTGAAGACAGATAACCACTCATCAAAGGGTTTGACGTATAAACCAAAGGTGCAGCGTAGGTATTTGTCGGCACTTCAAAAAAGTCTTTTTCCTCTCTGAAAACAGGTATTTTCGGACTCCGATAACCGTATAAAAGTGGATGCGTTAAGTCTGTTTCGGCTTCAAATATCGCTCCGCGAATCTGTTGTGTGCCTTCGTCCTCATCGCTGACATTGTATGGGCGGCGTTTGTCTTTCTCTGGTGTTGATTTTATGGATTTAAACTCCACGTTACATAAGTCATTGGTTTTCAAGAACCTAACAGCTTTGCCAAATGCCGCCACAGTGCCACCAGACGACAGATATTCCTTGATACGACCTGCCACTGCCGCCGAATAACTGCCATCGGGCATTATCACACACGTATAGCCATCGAGCCGCCAACGTGCAGAAGCCACATCTAAAAGCGTCACTTGCATATTATAACGTGTATCGAGCAAATGCCACACCTCACCTGCATCGTTGTTCGTCACACCTTCACCAACCAGCAGCGCAACATTCGGTTTTTTTATCGGCAAAGACGACGGACTGCCCATATCCACCCCCTCAGTAGCGAGGCTTGTTTTTAAGGCGAAAACCTTAACACCCGTCTTTTTAACCTCGTTTTGGATTAAAGTAAAAATGGCATCGCTTGATTTGGATTGATTTTGTACAGGAATAAAAATAGAACCGACATTCAGCGTTTTGACTTCTGTATTCGACTCTATTTTAGAGGCATTGGTCAACACTTTTGCCATTAAATTTTCACTCATCAGAGCGTTTAAGAGTTGAGGTGCTAAATAATCATCCCATTCAAAAGCATAACCGACATCACTTTTTGCGCCACCCACAATTTCACCAATAGGCAAAACAGATTCCATGACTTCTTTGCCCAAAAGACTCGTTGAAAGTCCGTTTTCAATCGTCGTCAAATTCAGATTAAAAGCCAATGGCAATGTCCACGTCGAAATATCATAAAACAAAGAATCCTTGAAGAACCCCTCAGTATAGCGCTCAAAATTGGCTTTAATCAGACGGTATTGCGTTTGGTCAAGCGGTACAACGTAAGCAGAACCTTTTTCAAAGTTTTGGACATTTTGACCTAATTCATAAACGTGAATCCGATTGCGACGCAACATATCCACAAACTGCCCAAGCCGTGTGCGGTCGTATTTTTCACCAAAAACGTAGGCTTTTACCTTGTCTTTCGCCGCATCAGAAGCCGCATTTTTAAAAAAATCACGTTGATAAGTCAACAATTCAACCCGCAAAGCTTGCGCTGCTTCTATTGTTGAAAAGGAGGTCGTCAACTGATTGCGAATCGTAAATGGAAAAGTTAAAACACCATTTGTCGTGCGTTGTGCATGACCACGAGAAGAGGCTTGCTCGAACAAAATGCCGATACTGCCCTGTACATCTGGATAAGTCGAACCTTTTCCGTAGTAAAAATCATCATAATTTTCTTTTGTAAAGTATTGAGAACCAATCTTATCCAAGGCTTTGGCATGAAAAGCAGCGATTTTACCCGTCATTTCTTGATTTTTCATGGGCGTATAAGGATTTGTGCGTGCAGGAACACCCGGCTGAAAAAAGAAGGTGGCATTGCTGCCTTGCTCATGGTGGTCGGTTAAAATATTCGGCTTCCATTGATGAAACCATTTCAAACGATTCTGGCTTTCGATATGTTGCGCAGGAAGCCAGTCGCGGTTTATATCAAACCAGTAATGATTGAAACGACCACCGGGCCATACTTCGCTAAACTCTCTTGAGTTTGGATCTGTAACTAAATTTTTACTCCTGTGTTGGTTAACCCAGGTTGAAAAACGCTGCAAACCATCAGGGTTAAAAGAGGGATCGAACAGAATAACAGCATGTTCTAACAGATCATCGATTTGCGCACCCTGAGCGGCAGCCAGGTAGTAAGCACTTAGTAAGGAAGCATTGGCACCGCTTGGCTCATTGCCATGAATAGAATGACCGATATATAATACAACAGGCATATTATCGGTATTGAGTGAAGCTGATTTTGCAGGGTCAGTTAACTGCACATGTTGTTGCCTGATAGCTTCTAAGTTCTGATGGTTTTTTGGAGCGGTGATTATTAATAAAATTTGTGGTCGCCCTTCGTAAGTATAGCCCATAGTTTCCAACTTAATTCTATCCGGTGCAGCCTTGGCAAGCGCCTGCATGTAATTCACTAAACGGTCATGTGTAATATGGTACTCCCCTACGTTGTGATAAATGACTTCTTTTGGTTTGGGAATGGCGGGATTGTATTGAACACTGTCTGGAAGATAATAGCTTAATTCCTGTGAAAAAAGATCTGTTGTAATGAAGAAAAGAAGAAGTAGAAAAAATTTTCTCATGGCGATGTGTTAAGTGGTGAAAATAGAAAAATGTTTTTAGTTATAAATTTTGCATGGGATAAAAAAAGAACAGCAGGATTTGGCAAAAAAAACCACAGTCACTATTGGCGAGCTTTCGGGTTAACCGATGCTATGAAGTGTTGAATAGCGATAAGAATCTTGAAGTGTGCGACGCAACGGAT
>JANMJN010000262.1:0-2976 GCA_031371355.1 Saprospiraceae bacterium | reverse complement strand
CCTCAGTAAAAACATTGAAAACAACAGCTATTTGTTAAAACAGGGAAAAGTTGAGCATATTATTACTTCTAATTGGACTTTTTTGTTATAATAAGTGCGGAGTAAAAAATATTTGTACCAAAAAAAGACTGATTATCAATGAGTTATCGTTTTTTATTAAAAATATTTTTGGAAAACCCTTGTCTATTCGATGTCGAAGTTCTACTTTTGCACCGCTTTTGAGATTTGCCCGATTGCAAGAGCGAAAAATAGCCAAATCAATAGTTCCGAATTGAGGACGCTGCATTGAAAAATAATAAGATTTATTAGAAAAATTTAATTCATACAACAATGTTGAAGTTAAGCTATAAAACGGATTCCATTCGTGCGCAGGACGCTCCAGCGATGCGTAAATGGTATATCGTGGACGCAGAAGGCGAAACGGTGGGTCGTATTTGCTCAAAAATCGCTACGGTACTGAGGGGTAAACACAAGCCTTCATACACACCGCACACAGACACTGGCGATTTCGTCATCGTCATCAATGCTGATAAAGTTCGCTTTACGGGCAAAAAGATGAATCAAAAAGTATATTTGAGCTACTCTCTTTATCCAGGTGGACAAAAATCAGTGGTTGCTAAAGATATATTGGTTAAAAAACCAACTTTCATCCTTGAGGAAGCCATTAAAGGTATGTTGCCTAAAACAAAATTAGGTCGTGCGATGTACAAAAAAGCGTTCATTTACGCTGGTACTGAACATCCACACAGTGCACAAAAGCCTGAAACGCTGGCTTAATTTTCGAAAATAATAATTATTGACAATTCAATTTCTAATATAAAATGGAACAAATTAATGCCGTTGGTAGAAGAAAAGCCGCTGTCGCTCGTATTTATCTCCGCAAAGGTGAAGGTAAAATTACGGTGAACGGCAAGGATTACCGCGAATATTTCACGGCTGCCCACATTACGGGTATTCCGATGGAAGCCATGACGACTGTTGACGTTGCATCTTCTTATGATGTACTTGTAAATGTGTCTGGTGGTGGTTATAAAGGGCAAGCAGAAGCTGTCCGTATGGGTATTGCCCGCGCTTTGGTTAAGTTGAACGAAGAATTCCGCAAGCCACTCAAAGTTAAGAAAATGCTTATGCGTGACCCACGTGCCGTTGAACGTAAAAAATACGGTCGTCCAAAAGCACGCGCTCGTTTCCAATTCTCGAAACGTTAATCTTTTGATATTAAGATTAGAGACATTAAGATTGATGTCTTGATTGTCTTTTATCTAAAAATCTTTTATCTAAA
Organism: Saprospiraceae bacterium; assembly: GCA_031371355.1. GTDB lineage: Bacteria > Bacteroidota > Bacteroidia > Chitinophagales > Saprospiraceae > JAAFJT01. Next base: position 1,694 of record JANMJN010000262.1, on the reverse strand, counting down.
AATCTTAACATCGTTATAAAAATAATGGAAAAGCTCACATATAAAGAGTTGCTTGATGCAGGTGTACATTTCGGACACCTCAAGCGCAAGTGGAATCCTAAAATGCAGCCGTACATCTTCACGGAACATAAAGGCATCCACATCATTGACCTTAATCGTACAACAGAAAGTTTAGAGCGTTCAGCCAATGCGATGCGTCAGATTGCTAAAAGCGGTCGCAAAATCATGTTTGTCGCGACTAAAAAACAAGCACGTGACATCGTTCAGAAAGCCGCTTTGTCTGTCGGTATGCCCTTCGTAACAGAGCGTTGGTTGGGTGGTATGATGACGAACTTCTCTACAGTTCGTAAATCGGTCAAAAAAATGCAAACCATTGACTCGCGTCTGAACGACCCGACCAATACAAGCATTACCAAAAAAGAGCGTCAAATGATGGGTCGTGAGCGTGACCGTATCGAGAAAATCCTCGGTGGTATCGCTAACCTCAACCGTTTGCCTGCTGCCGTATTCCTTGTTGACATCGGACATGAGCACTTGGCTTTGCAAGAATCGAAAAAACTCGGTTTGCGTACTTTCGCTATGGTTGACACAAACTGCGATCCGAATACAGTTGATTTTGCAATTCCGTCAAACGACGATGCGTCTAAATCAATTTCTGTTGTCACAAACTACTTGGTTGAAGCGATTCGTCAAGGTTTGGAAGACCGCACAAAAGCTTCTAACAAAGAATGATTAAATATGAATTATGAATTATGAAATATAAAGTATGCCCCCCTCAGTATTCTTATATTTCATAATTCACATTTCATATTTCATATTTTAACATTTATAATTGATATGACAATGGCTATTAGTATAGCAGACATAAAAAAACTCCGCGACATGACAGGCGCGGGTATGGGTGATTGTAAACAAGCCCTTGAAAACTCTGGCGGTGACATCGAAGGCGCTATTGACTTCCTCCGCAAATTAGGTCAAAAACTTTCTGTAAAACGCGAAGACCGTGAAGCTAAAGAAGGTGTTTGTTTGGCATTGACTTCTAAAAACCGTAACAACGGTATTGTTATGCGTTTGTCTTGTGAAACAGATTTCGTAGCGAAAAATGAAAAATTTATTGCTTTAGCTGAATCTTTTGCTCAAATCGCACTCAAAAATATGCCTGAAAGCCGTGAAGCATTGTTAGCTTTACCGACCGAAGACGGTATCACTGTTGGTGAAAAAGTTATTGAACAAACAGGTATCGTTGGTGAGAAATTAGAAATTTCTGACTATGGTTTCATCAAAACAGCTGCAGGTCAAGGGCAAGTATTACCTTATATCCATGCTGGAAACCGTGCAGCAGTTATCATTGCTTTGAATCAAGAAGGTCCAGACCTTATCGAAGCAGGTAAAAACGTAGCGATGCAAGTGGCTGCGATGAAACCTGTTGCGGTCAACGAATCAGGCGTTTCTGCAGATACTGTGGCTCGTGAAATCGAAATCGGTAAAGAACAAGCACGTGCAGAAGGCAAGCCTGAAGCGATGATTGAAAAAATCGCTCAAGGTAAATTGGCTCGTTTCTACAAAGATTTCACACTTTTGAAGCAAGACTATGTTAAAGACGGTTCGAAAAACGTTGGTGCATATCTCGAAAGTGTTTCAAAAGGCTTGACAGTTACTGAATTTAAACATGTAAAGTTAGGTTAATATTTTTT
>JANMJN010000253.1:0-3188 GCA_031371355.1 Saprospiraceae bacterium | reverse complement strand
TCAAGAGAATGAAAAACCTTTGGCGATGTACATTTTTAGTCATAACAAAAAGAATATCAAACAATTGAACAGCCAGACTCGGGCGGGGGCAACGGTTATTAATCACAATGCCTTGCATTTTTTCAACCAAGACCTACCTTTTGGCGGCTCAAACAACAGCGGTATTGGCAAAGGACATGGCAAATTTGGTTTCGAGGAATTCTCCAATGCTCGTGGTGTCTTAAACCAATGGGCTCCTTTCAGTTCTTTGGATATGCTGATGCCGCCTTATACGGGTATCAAACAAAAAATCATTGACTTAACAATCAAATACCTGTAAATTAATGATGAATGATGAGTGATGAATGATGAATGGCTGCTCACTTTTGTAGTGCGTAATTAATAATCTTTAAAAATCAAAACTCGTTTTAAAATGGACAAACATCATGACAAAACTGACCCTTTGCGGGAAAAAACATTGAATTTGGCGATTAGAACCGTAAAGTTGTATCAATATCTAACTATTGAAAAAAAGGAGTATGTCGTTAGTAAACAATTACTTAGAGCGGGTACAAATCCTGGGGCTATGATTCGAGAAGCCGCTAATGCAGAATCTGGTTTAGACTTCATTCATAAATTAGCAGTTGCACAAAAAGAAACAGGTGAAACAATGTATTGGCTTGAATTGCTTTTCAAAACTGGCTTTTTATCAACATCTGAATATGAATCCATTGATGCTGATTCTCAAGAAGTTATGCGCCTAATTCGCAGTTCAATTTTAACAAAGAAAAAGAGACTCGGTACTAAGATTGTATCTATTCTTTTAATTGCCCTTATCATTTTTAACCTAATTTAGAAAAATTCATCGCAACCTATTCATCATTTATCATTCATAATTCATCATTAAAAAACCATGTTTAATCTATCCACTATTTTAGAGCATCATGCGCGTAATAATGCGTCAAAAGAAGCCCTTGTTTTTATGGACAGGCGTATGACTTATGCCCAACTCGACGGCGCAGCGAATCAAATTGCCAATGGCTTAACATCTTTGGGCATTGGATATGGCGATAAAGTCGCTTTGACGTGCGCCAACCTACCCTATTTTCCGATCATTTATTTCGGCATTTTGAAAGTTGGGGCAACCGTTGTACCCCTCAGTATTTTGCTAAAAAAGAACGAAATCGCTTATCATTTGCAGGATTCTGATGCCAAAGCCTATTTTTGTTTTGTCGGAACACCTGAAATACCGATGGGTGCAGATGGTCACGCAGGTTTCTGTATGACCGATACGTGTGACCATTTCTTTATGATAACACCCGCGCCAACCGATGCGTCGCCCATTGCAGGCACAAAAACGATGGGGATGCTGATGGCTGGACAATCGCCTGTATTTGAAAGTTATAGAACTGACCCGAATGATACAGCCGTTATTATTTATACGTCTGGCACAACAGGTCGTCCAAAAGGTGCTGAATTGGCTCATTCCAATTTAGTGTTCAATGCCATATTGTGTGCTGACTTGTGTCAAATGACCCCTCAGTCAAGACAGGTTTTGGTATTACCTTTGTTCCATATTTTTGGACAAACAGTGCAGATGTTGGCAAGTATTTATAGAGGTGCGACCACTTTTTTGGTGCCTCGTTTTGATGCTGGTACGATATTTACTCTTTTCCAAAATGAAAAGATTACCATATTTGCGGGTGTACCAACGATGTATTGGGGGCTTTTGAACTATCCCGAAGCGGATAAATTTGATTTGGAAACCATCAAACAGAACTTAAAAATCTGTGCTTCGGGTGGCGCAGCATTGCCCGTACAAGTTTTGGAGGACTTTGAAGCCAAATTCAATGTCCCTATTATCGAAGGCTACGGTATGTCGGAAGGTTCGCCCGTTGTTACGTTCAATCAAAGCGATAGACCCCGCAAACCAGGTTCTGTTGGTACGCCTGTTTGGGGCGTTGAAGTGTGCATTATGGATGAAAACGGCACCAAATTAGCAGACAACGAAAAAGGCGAAATCTGTTATCGCGGTCACAACGTTATGAAAGGATATTACAAACGCACCGAAGCGACTGCTGAAACGATTATTGATGGTTGGTTGCACTCTGGCGATATTGGTTATAGAGACTCAGACGGCTATTATTTTATCGTTGACAGAACCAAAGACATGATTATCAGAGGTGGTTTCAATGTTTATCCGCGAGAAATCGAGGAAATGTTGATACAACACCCAGCTGTATCGATGGTCGCCGTCATTGGCGTGAAACATGATCAATATGGTGAAGAAATAAAAGCCTGTGTTGTTCTAAAACCGAATATGCAACTATCCGAGGAGGAACTTGTTATTTGGTCAAAAGAGCAAATTGCGATGTATAAATATCCGCGCATCATCGAGTTTGTGGATTCTTTACCAATGAGCGCAACTGGTAAAATTTTGAAACGTGAATTAAGAGTAAACTAAATTGGTTATTGGTTATTAGGGATTGATTATTGGTCAGACGAATAAACCAATCCCTAATAACCAATAACGAAACAACGAATATGGAAACCATAATCAATTATTTTTCATCAATCCCAACTGCCCACCGCACGTTTATACTCGTCGGTGGCATTGCTTTTTTTTGGATAATCGAAAATGCTGTGCCGCTTTTTAAATTTGGTTACAACAAATGGAAACATGCAGGGACGAATATCTTTTTTACGATAACAACCATCCTAGTCAATTTTCCTTTGGCTTTTATATTGTTAAAATCGGCAGATTGGGCACAAGAAACGCATTTTGGTATCTTAAATTGGTTACCTGTAATGCCTACTTGGTTGTTTGCCATTGTTGGGATGTTGTTATTGGACTTAATTGGGGCATATTTTGTCCATTGGACGGAACATAAAGTGCGTTGGATGTGGCGTTTTCACCTCATTCACCACACCGATACGCATATTGATACGACTTCTGCGAATCGGCATCATCCGGGTGAAAGTGTTTTTCGTTTCCTCTTTACGACATTAGGCGTTGTGATAGCAGGTGCGCCGATGTGGTTGGTTTTTATGTATCAGTCTTTTTCTGTTCTGTTGTCTCAGTTCAATCATGCCAATATTTCTTTGCCAAAATGGTTGGACAATGCTTTGAGTTGGGTCATCATTACGCCCGATATGCACCATGTACATCATCATTATGTGCTGCCTTATACCGATTCTAATTATGGCAA
>JANMJN010000229.1:0-2427 GCA_031371355.1 Saprospiraceae bacterium | reverse complement strand
CTTCTGGACTTGTCCATTTGTCCTTTAAAACTGTGTATTTTGCAGAGACGATATTGAAAAAGTAATCAATCTTATTGTCTTGCAAATAGTGAAAATACCGCCTGCCATTCTCCGTCCATTCTTTTTGTAAATAACCCGGTGCAATCGCAATCTGGTCGGCATTGGTGCTGACAGTACATTCAAAACTGATAAAATCCGCATCGTCATTGAACAACAAAGTTCGTTCACCATAAGGGTCATGATGTGGCGGCAAATCCTCTGGTTTTTCTGGCAAGTTGTATTTTTTGCGCTTTTCATCGCTGTTCAATTCATTGTTCGGGTCGTAGCCGATGCTCGGGATGCCGCCGCTTGTAAATGTGCCGTTTTGAACGAGTTCACGGCTAAAACCATCGTTGATAAAGCCTTTGTTTTCATTCACAATATTGAATTCCAAAGTCGCTGTATCGCCCGGTTGTAAAGTGCGGGGCAACTTGAAAATACGATAACCGCCTGTATCGGGTTTGTCATAAAACAAAGTGAATTTAGGTCTTTTTTCCAAATCAAACTTAGAAATACTGAGGGGGGCTCCGTCGAAGTTAACCGTGTATTTGCTTTCATTTGTCGTCAATAAATGCAGCGAATCAATGGCAACCGTTGTTTTGTTTTTGATTTTTAAAATTGCCTTCATTGTCATTTTGCGTTCGTCGGGAAAGACATCGGCAAAGACTTTTAAGTCCGTTACTTTGGGTTGCGGTATGCGTTCGTATTGTTTGTATTTCTTTTCATAGTCGGCTTGGCGTTCTTCGCCTTCCTTGTTGGTGGTGTATTTATTGGTCAAACTGACGTTTTTGTAGATAAATGCGCCACTGCCGAGCCACAAAACGAGTAAAATCAACATGCCAAACGTGGTGCTACTTGTCCAACGTTGTCCCACCATTTTCAGCCGCTTTTTGAAATTATTCTCCGTGCCACGTGTCCAAAACAAGGCGGCAAACAACAATAGAATTAAGCCAAAAGCCATCCAATAGAAGTTGAACCAAAACAAAGGCGCGGCAAAATGTCCAAACCCGTTCATGTCTGAAATCATATAACTGGGTTTGTAGCTATAAAAGAACAGATTGTAGTTCATCTCCAAGAAATTGCGTAGCACGAACATCAAAAACCAAATCGCAATCCCCACAAAATGCCCCAAAAACTTGCTGTTAACCATCGCATGAACAAAAAAGGCGAGCATTGCCATTTGCAAATAATCCCAAAACGTGATGAGATAAAGGTCAATAAAATAAAACTCAAACTTGTAATGGAAGAAGCCATGTAAAGATTGAACGACCACACCGACAAGCATCGGAATCGTCACTAAAACCAAGCAAATACCCATCAAAGCCATGAATTTTGAGCCTAATTGTACCCAATTCGGTATCGGCAAAGCATCGCCAATATTGGCAAAACGCGTCGCTCTGTCTCGATGCACCGTTTCGCCTGCGTAAAACATCAAAATTATGAATACAAAAAGACCGTAATTAAAGGTTTTGAACAACAGCATATTCATCGTCACAGGTCGGTCAGGCACGCCGTATAGTAAGTTGCCAATCCAGTCATCTATGAACAAAAAGACGACGCCGCCCAGCAAAATGGAAAGGAAATAAGCGTCTTTGATGATGTTGCGAAATTCCAATTTACCCAGATTCCAAAGGTTTGTCCAGCTCAAAGGCGTACTGAATTGGGGTGTGAAAACAGGTAAACCCAGCCGTTTTGCAAGGCTTTTTTCTTCTTTATACTGAGGGGTTGTCTTTGCCGTACGACCTGTGATGAACCGATTAATTGTAAACCGAAAATAAGTCAAACCGATGACTAACAGACCTACGCCCATCCATAAAAGACGATTCCATAACAAGTTTCCGACTAAAGGCACTAATTGCGTATTCTGTTCGGTAGGCGTGAGGTACTTTGTCGCGTTGCGCAATGTATTCAAGGCAAAAGGGTCGAGCAAGTCCACTAAATCGCGCTTTTCAAGGTCACGGACTAAGAAATTTGCCAATAAATACAGGATAAACAACATAATCGAAGCCGTATAAAGCACTTTGTTGTTGCGTAGCCAACTGACTAAACCAAAAAAGACACAACTCGTAAACAACAAACTGGGTACGAGAATCGTGAAAAATGGCTGTATGTAATACATCGCCACGTTTGGACCAAACCGTTCGGGCTTTGACCAATCGAAAATGGGTCCAACCCAAGTGCCGATAACATAGCCAACTATTGCACCCGTACTAATCAAGACCAATATGGCAAATGAACCCCAAAAACGTCCCCAAAAGTACGCACCTTTCGTAATCGGTGTTGAGAGCAAATATTCTTTGGTGTTGTGTTCCAAATCACGATACAGCGGTACGCCCATGACTGCCGAGCTGATGAGTACGGAAATGATACTCAAAATCGTAAAGAAAC
>JANMJN010000217.1:0-5147 GCA_031371355.1 Saprospiraceae bacterium | reverse complement strand
GACCCCTCAGTATTTACATGATTTTTCATCCAATCAATCAAATAAAAAAATGGAACAGGAACAAACCACGCTACTCAAAAAGAAGTCATTTTTTGAACGACACAATACCACCATGAAAGGCTTAGTTGTCGCTTTTCTCTTGATGTTTATGCTTATTCCACGTCAAAAAATTGTTGATCTGATTTATGAACGAGTGTATTTTCGAAACGAAGCCATTGACGAAGTGAGCAATAAGTGGAGCTATGAGCAAAATGTGATGGGACCGGTTGTCAGTGTGCCGTATATCGAGTTTTATAGAGAAGACATTAACAAACCGCTTCAGAAAGTCTATAAATTCGCTCATTTCCTACCCGAAGACTTGAAAATCAATGCAGAAATGATACCGACCCGCCGCTATCGAGGCATTTATGAAGTGGTGGTATATGTTGCTAAAGTGCATTTCGACGGTTATTTCAATCCATTTGATGTACCCAGTTTGGGGATTCCAAAAGAGAATATCCTTTGGGAATACGCCTCTGTAGCCGTTGGCATGAACGACTTGCGGGGTATTGAAGAACAAATAGCGATACAGTGGAACGACAGTAAAATCGCCTTCAATCCGGGCATGGAAACCAATGATGTGATGCAAAATGGCGTTTCTACAAAAGTGCCTGTTCGTCCTTTTTCGGACAAAACGGTGAGCCGCTACAGCTTTAAATTCGATGTGATACTGAGGGGTACGGGCAGTTTAAACTTTATACCAGTTGGACATGAAATGAATTTGCATATCAATTCTCCTTGGACAAGTCCCAAATTCGACGGTGCATTTTTACCTGAAAACTACAAAATCACACCTGAAGGATTTACCGCAGATTGGAAAATTTTGCACCTCAATCGTCCGTTTCCGCAATATTGGTTGGGCAATATGCAAACAGGACAGAGTGCGTTTGGTGTCAATTTGCTCATTGCTTTAGACGATTATAAACAATCGAACCGAGCGGTGAAGTATGCTTTTATTCTCATTACACTCACGTTTGCACTATATTTTTTCATAGAAATGCTGAATAAACGGCGCATTCATCCATTCCATTACATTTTGGTTGGGTTAGCCATTTGTCTGTTTTTTACATTGCTTATCTCTATGACAGAGCACATCCGTTTTTCTTTAGCTTATCTTATTTCGACGATTATGACTGTAGGTTTGGTGTTTTGGTACTCCAATAGTATCCTAAAAGACAAACGTTTGGCGCAATTGGTCGGCGGCATATTGTCTTTATTGTATGGTTTTGTCTTTGTCATAGTCCGTCTTGAAGATTATGCCTTATTGATGGGTAGCTTGGGTTTATTTGTCGCTTTGGCTATCGTCATGTACTATGCGCGCAAAGTGGATTGGTACGATTTGGATTAAATTCCGTTTATTTATCCTTTAAAAGCATCAAATAAAAAATAATATTTTTTTTTCTGAAAAAAAGCATTACCTTTGCGACGGCAATTTCGCCATATAGTATTTTATAAATAGTTTTTTAATGCAAACAGGTACAGTTAAGTTTTTTAACGAAGCAAAAGGTTTCGGTTTTATTGTTGACAATAACTCAAGTGTAGAAATTTTCGTCCACAGTTCAGGTCTTAAAGATAACATTAGAGAAGGTGATGTTGTCACTTATGGCACTACAGATGGAAAAAAAGGTTTGAATGCTGTTGATGTTAAGATCGCACAGTAATTTGTTATAAATTAAATTTTATAACGACTATTGTTGAACAATAAAGAATTAACATTCAAATTTGACATTCAACAAACATAAAGGCTTATCGATGTCTCGTACATTGATAAGCCTTATTTCTTTTGTGATTCTCGGGAAATCACATTCAGTATCAACCGACAGTGGGCAGTTTATCCTTAATAGTCCCCCATACCACTTCACTCATGTCTTTGTTAATAGCCCTCTTGGCTTCATCGCTTGTCATATAAAACGCTGTTACGATCATGTCATAGTTGAATGCTACTTTTAAAAATTTATCTGTTCCCTTTACTTTGAAAATCTTGGTTTCTGCCTTCGCAAAGGTTTTTCGAGTGCCTTCTCTCAAATGGGCTGGATCGACTTGATGTGACTCACCACGCTCTCCTCGTTGATTGTTGACGACTTCACGTGTCACGCGGCGCCATACGCCTTTATCATCTCTAATGTATGGATTTTTTTTCCACCATTCAATTTCAGGTGCTTCGATGTCTGCGCCATTCTTAGGCGCGGGATCCCCCTCTTCAAGATATGTTCGCTGAATGGTTTCGTTATTTTGTGCGGAAACGGGTGTTAACGGCTGCCCTATCCCTTCTTCACTTCCACGTATCTGTAAATTGGCATCATCAGATTTTTCTTTCGATTGTATCAATGAAGTGCCTTTTGGATGAGCCGCTTTGTTGAAAAATGGTTCTTGAGGCGTTTGTGTAAAAAACGGCTCTTCTTGTTTTTGCGTATCACTCGATTTCCCTGCCTGTTGCGTCTCTGAAGATTGCAGGGTATTTTCTACATGATGGTTCTGGTTGGGTGCGAATATGGTTTGTTTCATTCGTCTTTTATGTTGGTTTAAAAAACTTCAATAACGGTTATTAGACGACAATATAAGCTGTTTTGGGTTTTCAGAGCACATTCGGACTCATTCTTAACGATAATTTTAGAAAAAAAAACACTCTTTAATTAGAAAAAAAAGTGCAACCTTTACATTTCAAGTCTAATCAAAGTTTCTAAAATGGGTGTTTCTATGAAAATTCTTAACATTATCCTCGTCGTTCTCTTTGTCCTCTTTGCGGCTGTACAGTACAACGATCCAGATCCCTATATCTGGATACCGATTTACCTTTTTCCTGCGGCTGTGAGTTTTTATGCTATAAAAGGAAAGTATAACAAAACCTATATTTTGATTGGTTTAATACCTACTGCCCTTTTTATGTTTTCTTATATACCGGATTTTATTGATTGGATACAAATGGGTGAGCCTTCCATTGTTGAGACCATGAAAGCCGAAACACCTTATGTGGAATTGACACGGGAGTTTGGCGGCTTAGTGATATGTGTAGCGGCTCTTGTGTTTCAGTATTTTAGAGCACGAAATACTGAGGGGGTGTAAAAAAATCTCCATGCCATCGGGATGAACACAATGGCATGGACTGTAATGAAAAGGGTTTGTGGCGTGAATTCAAACGGTTGTTACAATCAGCCAAGTAACAAAATTTTGTAATTTCCCTTAATGCATACTGAGGGGTGGATGCACGGGCGATATTTTGACCGTTTCCGAGATAACACCTGTTGTTTTATGCTTAATTATGACTTTCACGTCGCCATTGGGCAATAATTCGTCTTTGATTAAGTAATGATCCGCATCAAAATCCACATAGCCCGACATTTTCGGTACGCCTGTTTTGCCGCGCCAATAATCTAAGACAACCGGTTCCCAGAGCTTTGTTTTGGCAGATTTATACGCAGCATCAATAATCGCATTGACGATGTAGCCATCATAAAAGGTCTCGATGGGTTCTTTTCCAGTTTCAAGGGCGTTGAACATATCTGTAAACATATTCGTATAGCCCAATTCATGGACTTCATCGCCCACTGGGAAAAGCCAACCACTGCTTGATTCCGCTTTTTCAGCGACGTATGCACCGCTTTTGCCAGAGGTAAACATCTCAAAACCAGTGCGTAAGAAGCTGTTTGTCCAAATTGTGCCTTCACTACCCATCACTTCGTCGCGCAAATCCATGCCACCCCTGAATGTCCATGAGACTTCAAACTGACCAATCGCGCCGTTTTCGTATTTGACCAAACCAATGGCATGGTCTTCGGCATCAATGGGCTTCACTTGCGTGTCTGCCCAACACATGACTTCAACGGGGCGTATGTCTTTACCTATAAAACTACGGGCAATTTCAATGCAGTGGCAGCCCAAATCCAAGATAGCACCGCCGCCCGCCATTTCAATATTCCAAAACCATTCAGAATGTGGTCCAGGGTGTGTTTCCCTTGATTTCGCCCACAAAACAGTACCAATAGCGCCTGATTTGATACTTGTAAGCGACTTCATAAACTTTGGCGTGTAGCATAAATCTTCCATATAACCCGCAAAAATGCCTGCCTTTTCCACCGCTTCGAGCATGATTTTAGCTTCTGCAGCATTGCGACCGAGTGGCTTTGTGCACAATACTGGCTTTTTGTATTGAGCACACAGCAAGACCGCTTCTAAGTGAATGTTATTCGGTAATGCAATGACCACCACCTCTGTTTCAGGGTGTTTAACGGCTTCTTCCATGTGCGTCGTCCAATTAGGGACATTGTAATCATTGGCAAATCGCGTAGCAGTTTCTTCACGCCGCGCGTAAACGACCGATACGTGGTCTCGATTCCGTTGCCCATGCAACGCTTCGGCATAAAAACGACCGATGAAGCCGCCGCCGAGAATGGCTATTTTCTTTCCCATATTTTATGTATAATGTAGATTAAAAATGTAAAATGTAAATTAACGAATGTAAAATGTAAAAGTGGGGCGCAAGGCTTTTACATTTTACATTCGTTATTTTACATTTTACATTTATTTGATATTCTTATTTCTGTTTTCCGCTTCTATATTCTTTTTAGTTGTTGCTATACTTGAAACAAATATGGCAATTAGTTGCCCGTTCTCTTGCATCAATGGTTCAAGCCGCTTTTCAGGTAGCATATTGCACTTATTTATTATTTTCAAAGCAATTTGAGTTTCTCGTAATTCCTTTAAACAGACTTTCATTTTATGCGAAAAATCTGCTTTTGATTCGGCAGCTTGTGCTTCACCATAATTGAGTGCTGGAGACGTACCTGAACGGGTCATTTGCCCGCCTAAATGTTTGGCTGCTAATGATTTAGGTAAAGCTTCTGCAACGGAAATACATCGCGCAGCAAATTCAATCAGTCTATCCTCTAAATCGTATTTGGTTGTTGAGTTTGTCATAGTACCAGCTTTAAATGATTTAATGCAAAATGTGAAAGTCGGCGCCCTAACTTTTATATTTTACATTCTTTAATTTACATTTTACATTCACAAGACTTTCATTTTTACAGTATCACAATTAATCACCTTTTTCTGCTGTGCACTCATGTTGCATGCCAAAGACGGTGCAGCAGCTCGTAAACCAAATGTCGCAT
>JANMJN010000210.1:0-3958 GCA_031371355.1 Saprospiraceae bacterium | reverse complement strand
CGGGGTTGGGATGCTGACGTGATCGGTAACTGTCTCGAAGCCTACGCCGGTCGGCCGGAGAGACTGATCGAGGATTTCGAAAGGCAAGCTCTAGAATGCATCAAGGAGGGCGCGGATGTAATTATTTGCGGATGCAACCCTTACGGGGCAGCCTTGTCGAAGGTTGGCCGGTTAATACGACACAGGAGTTGACAGAGAAGGAAGGTATAAATAAATTGGAAAATGGGGAGCGATTTGAGCGAACTTGGACGATTGAACTTTTTTAAAATTGACTCTTAAATCATTCACTCGTCGTTTTACTTTTTTTGAAGCAATACTGAGGGGTGCTTAACTATACATGACTATGACATTCAACAAAAAATTCTACGAAAAATACGGCTTAAAAATAACAAAAGAGCCTATCAAACAACACAACCACGACCATCTGTCGCCAACGATTGAACGGTTATTCAAAGCTACTTCCCATAAAACAGTCACGCCTAAAATCCTCATTGAATTGGAGAGCTTGGTGCAGACCTATCCTGATGTTTTGTCTTTAAAAAACTATCTATATCTTGCTTATCTAAAGACGAATCAAGATGAAAAAGCATTTGATTACTTGAAAGAAACAATGCATCTTCACCCTAATTATTTCTTTGCTTTGTCCAATCTCGCAGCACATTATTTTTCTGAAAAGCAATATAATCGCGCTGCAGATGTGCTGAAAGAGCCTTTTGATGTTAGAAATTTGGCAAAAGATGAGATTATCCATGAATCTGTTTTTATGGGTTATTATAAACTCGCCATAAATATTGAGATAAAAAGAGATAATAATGAGCAGGCAGAAGAACTGCTTCGTATCCTATTCGATTATGATAAAAATCATGAAGATGTCAAGACCTTAGGCAAAGAGATTACACTCAATCAAGGTGCGTTATTTTCTAATATGAAAGCACGCAATCATAGAGATGTTGAAAGCCTCTCTAAGCCTATCAGTGGGCAGTTTTTGTCAGATTCAGTAGGCAATCCGATATTTAATCATCAAGAAATCAATCAGTTATATACTTATAGCCTTGATAATATACCGCCCGAAGTAATTAAATCTATCCTTTCTTTGCCGGGACAAACGCTGATAAAAGACCTCGAACACGTCTTATGTGACACCGTTCTTAGATTTGATTATTTTAAAAAACAAGATAATTGGGAAGACGAAACTCATTCGTTTACGATTCATGCACTTTATTTATTGACTGAATTAAGAGCTTTCGAAAGTTTGCCTTGTATTTTAGACATCTTTCGTCAAAGCACTGAATTTAGAGAGTTTTGGTTTTCTGATTATTTAGAAGATTTTTTCAATGAACCCATTTATCTTTTGGGTGAAAAACAATTGAATGTACTTAAAACATTCGTTCTTGAAGAAAATTTAGATGAGTGGTTTCGATTAGTAGCCGTTGATGCTATCGCCCAAGTTGCCATAAAACAACCTGAGCGACGTTCAGAAGCGATTGAGTGGTTCAGAGAGGTTATTCAACACCATTTGGACAATCCAGATAACGACAACCTAATTGATTCGACATTTTTAGCAATTTTGGTTAACGATATAATGAATTGCAGAGGTATAGAATTGAAAGAAGAAATTAAACTGCTGTATGCTCAGGGGTGGATTTCAAATTTTGATAATGGTAAATTGACAGAAGTGTTGGCTGAGTTAGAAAAACCATTCGATCCTTATGATAACAAGCCATTACCCAATGATATTTTTGAATTGTATAATAAAAACTATAAAGATAGACGGGCAAAGAGTAATGACATTGAATACGACTTAGAAGAACTGAAACGCAAAGAGAATGACCCTTTTGAGCAGTTTATGCGCGATTTGAGAATGCAAAAAATAACGCAGGCATTATCCAATTTTAAGAAAAAGCATGTGGAAGATGATGGTTTTGATGACGACGACGATGAAGATCATGATTGGACACCACAGTTACCTGTTAAGCGAGAAGAACCGAAAGTTGGGCGTAATGACCCCTGCCCTTGTGGAAGTGGGAAAAAGTATAAAAAATGTCATGGAAAATGATAAAAAAAACACTCTTTCAGACGTAAAATACTGAGGGGGTGTTTTTGTCTTTAAAAAAATATCGGCATCGGTATTGAGTCTTTAAAAACGCAGTGTCTTATTTTTTACGAGGAAAAACCCCTCTGTTCCTTTGCGTTGATACAATGGCATCAATAAAAGTCCATCATCCTTTGCTCTTATGGCACCATGTTGATCTTCGGCAAGAATTTCTCCTGCTTTCACAGCTTGAAAGTTTTTATACCCTGGACGCATCTGAAAATGGTCATTGGGTTGAAGGGTGTGCACATGAAACAACTCAACGACCTTTGGTAAGTACCGCGAATAATCTTTTAAAATCATATCATAACGACTTTCCACGTCATGCGGGTTTATGGCTTTGATGGCACGTAATATATTGTAAAGCCAAGCAATTGTACGTTTCACGGATTGTGCATCTTCATGTTGCCCTGCTTCAAAAACGACAGAAACGGTTGGAACACCCATATTTAGGCTTGTAAAATAATGCAATGTCGTTCCGCCCGTGCTGCCAATCATTCCTAACACAACAGGCACATGGAGTTGTTGAGCTAAATTTAGGCTTTCTATATCGTCGCTGACGATACTAAAAACGCCGCCATCGGCTGACGTTGTATGGAGATCAAGGATGACAAGACGCGTGGGTTTATATGCCGCAATCTCGTTTTTTATGGTTTGGATGAGTTCAACAAGCTCTAAGTCTTCATAAATGAGGCGATACTGAGGGGTCAAACGCGCTTTTTTTAAGTTTTCAAGGGACATAACCCGATTGAGGTCTTTTTTAACAAACCGCAAACGGCGTTCATAAGCCTGAATATTGCCGACCAAACCGACAAGGCGACCTTTAAACGATAAACCCGCAGGGCTTTTCTGCTCATCTTCAAGCCTTGTAAAAAGGGTTTGCAAGGCTTGAATACCTGCGGGTTCATTGCCGTGGACGGCGGCGAGGGCGATGATAAGTGTACCGCGCTCGGCTCCTGTATAGTGACCGATTAATCTTTGCAAGTTGGTTCTGTTTTGGTAGATTTAGAAAGTCGCAAAGATAACCCTTTTGTCGAAAATCAGTTGTCGAGAGACATTGGAACGTCCATTAACAAAATTTCAGCATCGGTTTCTGCTTTAATCGTCAGCATTTCGATGTCCGAAATGCCCAAAGCATCGCGTTTACTGAGGGGTTGTCCGTTGATAGTTACATTGCCTTCGATGACAAAAGCATAGACACCATTGCCTGTTTTTTTGACAGAATAGGTCTTTTCGATACCTTCTGTGAGCGTTCCGAGTGAAAACCAAGCCTCTTGATTGATACCAATGGCGTCTGCTTTTTCCTCTTCTGAACCGATAGGTGCAACAACTGTTTGTAGTTGATTCACGCGGTCTTCAGGGCGAAACGTGCGTTGATCATAACGCGGCTTAATATTGCGTAGCTTTGGAAACAGCCAAATTTGAAGCAAATTGATGTCTTTATCGCGGCTGGCATTGAATTCAGAGTGTTGAATACCTGTACCCGCCGACATGATTTGTACCTCATTTTGTTGAATAACGGCTTCATTACCCATTGAGTCCTTGTGACGCAATGAGCCACGCAAAGGAATTGTAATGATTTCCATATTGTCGTGCGGATGCGTCCCAAAACCCATTGCGGGGGCGATGATATCGTCATTCAAAACGCGCACAACGCCAAAGTGCATCCGTTCTGGATTGTAGTAATTTGCAAAACTAAAAGAGTGACGGGCGTTGAGCCAACCGTGATTGGCGTGTCCTCTTGTTTCCGATTTGTGAAGAGTGATGTTTGACATTTTTATTATTGAGATTATTAGTTTTGACCACTGATTGGGCGGATTCGACGGGTTTTCACTGATTTTTCTTTAAATCTGTATAAAACATAAG
>JANMJN010000183.1:0-2312 GCA_031371355.1 Saprospiraceae bacterium | reverse complement strand
ATGCCCCCCTCAGTATGGGCTGGTGTATCAACTGTCATAGGGGTACAGAAGTGAAATTCAAAGACAACGACTTCTATAAAAACTATGCACGTTATCACGAAGAAATCAAAAAAGGGACTCGTGAGAAAGTGACTGTGGAAGACATCGGTGGCTTGGAATGTCAAAAATGCCATTATTAAATACTGATGAATGATAAAATAAGAATGATGAATTAAGGCACATTCGTTTTGTAATTCATCATTTATATTTCACCTTTTATCATTATTATGAATAAGATACCGCACGCTGTTTGGTTGTTTTTAAGTGCTTTCATAGGTACATTATTATACGACCTGTTTACAAATGGTGGTTCGATCAATTGGGTTAGAAATATTTTTGTTTCGCTCACGATGACATTGGTGCTTGTTTATATTGGCAATAGAAAAAAGAAAAATTATTAAAAAAATAGCCTCCTGATACTGAGGGGGTGCTTTATAGAAAAAAAAGTAACTCAAAATTTTCAAGATAATGGATTTTAATAACCAAGAAGTTTGGGTTGGGGTAGAGGATTTGACGAGAAACGAACAGTTTATCGCACAATCAAAAGAGGAGTTTCCAGCAACACTGACAGATGCTTTGCAATCGGAAAACAACGGTTTTGCAGCGAATCGTCGTGATTTTTTAAAGTATCTCGGTTTTGGTCTCGGCGCAGCAACCATTGCTGCCAGTTGTGAAATCCCTGTCAAAAGGGCAATCCCTTACGTTACCAAACCCGACACCATCGTTCCGGGCATAGCGAATTATTATGCTTCCTCTTTCGTACAAGGCGGTGACTATTGCTCTGTTTTAGTCAAAACACGCGAAGGTCGTCCGATCAAAATCGAAGGCAACTCGATGTCAGGTGTAACTAAAGGCGGAACGAGTGCCAGAGCACAAGCGTCTGTTTTGAGTTTGTACGATATCAACCGTATTCAAGGTGCTGGTACTGTAAAAGACGGAGCTGTAACGCTTTTGAAAGGTGGTTTTTCTGAATTAGATACGATTATTGGTGGCAAAATTACTGAGGGGTCTCGTATTCGCATTGTGGCGAACACGATTATCAGCCCTATGACGCATAACGCAATTGCAGATTTTGCTAAAAAATATAAGAATACACAGGTGGTTGTTTACGACCCAGTTTCTTCAGCTGCTATCTTATCGGCTAACGAAAAAACATTTGGTTCGGCAGTCATTCCCGATTATAAGTTTGAAGAAGCGGATGTTATCGTTTCTTTTGGTGCTGATTTCTTAGGCACTTGGGGTTCACCAACAGAAAACGCTATGGGTTATGCCACAAAGCGTAAGGTTTCTGTTGAAAATCCTAAAATGAGTCGCCACATTCAAGTTGAAAGCATGATGAGCATGACAGGCTCGAATGCGGACAATCGGATTTTGGTTAAGCCAAGCGAACAAGGAGCAGCTATTGCATTCTTGGCAGCACAATTAGGCATCGCAGCAAATGTGCCTACATTGAACGACAAAGCGAAAAAAGGGTTGACAAAAGTAGCGGCTGAATTGGTTGCTGCAAAAGGGAAATCTATTGTTGTTAGTGGTTCAAACAATGTAAACGAGCAGATTTTAGTCAATGCCATTAATAATGCGCTTGGTAACTACGGTGAAACGCTTGAATTTGCAAGTGCCAATTTGATGCGTCAAGGCAACGATATTGATGTTCAAACATTGATTTCTGACATGGAATCGGGCAGTGTTGATGCTGTTTTTGTGTTGAATGCCAACCCTGTTTTTGAATTGCCGAATGGCGATAAGTTCGCAGCAGCGTTGAAAAAAGTGGGCTTGTCTGTTTCTTTCAATCAATTGGTTGATGAAACAACGGCTACTTGCCAATATGCTGCGCCTTCGCACAATTACCTCGAGTCTTGGGGCGATGCACATCCAAAAATTGGACATTACAGTTTGATACAGCCGACGATTTCGCCTGTTTTCGCTACAAGACAAGCAGAATCAAGCTTACTCACTTGGGCAGGTGCGGCAGTAACAGACCCTTATGAATATCTAAAAGCGTTGTGGCAAGGGGCTTTTTTCCCGAAACAACGTGAATATACATCTTTCCAAGCATTCTGGGATGCAACTTTGCATGATGGTGTTTTGGCAGTTAGTGATGCCATTGGCGCAAAAGGTTTTAATTCAGCGGCGGTTACAGCTGCGATTTCAGGCGGTGTAACGCAACCTAACGCAAATAAAGACGCTATCGAAATCAGTTTCTATGAAACAATCAATATCGGCGGTGGTCAATACGCAAACAACCCTTGGTTGCAAGAGATGCCTGACCCTGT
>JANMJN010000312.1:0-4290 GCA_031371355.1 Saprospiraceae bacterium | reverse complement strand
TCTTTTAGTTTATTAATCTGCACACTTAAATTACCGGCTGTGCTGTTTGTTTTGAACAATGCCCATGTCATGCAATTGAAATGGTTCCTGAATTAATACAAACCTTGATCAATGAAAAATAAAGTCATTAAAACAATAGATGGCAACGAAGCTGCTGCTTCCATAGCCTACCGCGTCAACGAAGTGTGTGCGATTTATCCTATTACGCCCTCCTCAACAATGGCTGAATTGTGTGATGAATGGAGTGCGATGGGTGAGAAAAATATTTGGGGGAATATCCCATACATCATACAAATGCAGAGTGAAGGCGGTGCAGCGGGTACGGTTCACGGCGCTTTACAAGCAGGCACGATGACGACGACTTTTACCGCGTCGCAAGGCTTGATGTTGATGTTGCCTAATATGTATAAAATTGCGGGTGAACTCACGTCAACTGTTTTTCATGTGGCTGCGCGTTCTTTGGCAGCGCAAGGTTTGTCTATCTTTGGCGACCACAGTGATGTTATGGCGGCACGGATGACAGGTTTTGCCCTTTTATCATCCAATAATGTGCAAGAAGCGCATGACTTGGCGTTGATATTACAGGCGTCAACATTGGAATCGAGAATTCCTTTTATTCACTTTTTCGATGGTTTTCGCACTTCGCACGAAGTCAGTAAAATAGAGATGTTGAGTGATGCAGATATACATTTCATGATAAACGATGATTTATTGTTTGCGCATCGCAGTCGGTCTTTAAATCCAGACAATCCATTTATTCGCGGCACGGCTCAAAACCCAGATGTGTATTTTCAGGGTCGAGAAACGGTCAATCCTTTCTATGCTAAAGTGCCTACGATAGTACAGAAACAGATGGACAAGTTTGCAAGACATACGCACCGCGCTTATCATTTAGTGGAATACACAGGTCATCCCGAAGCGGAAAGAGTGATTGCCATAATGGGTTCAGGTACGGAAACCGCGAATGAAACGGCAAAGGCTTTGATGGCAACGGGCGAAAAAGTTGGTGTTTTGAATATCCGTTTGTACCGTCCTTTCCCGACTGAATATTTACTGAAAATGGTACCCCTCAGTACTAAAACAATTGCGATACTGGATAGAACCAAAGAACCTGGGGCAGATGGCGAACCGTTGTACAAAGATGTCATCACGGCATTAGCGGAAGCTTATTCAGCAGGTGATGCTTTGCATTTACCTAAAATAATCGGTGGACGATATGGTCTGTCTTCCAAAGAGTTTACCCCCGCTATGGTTAAAGGTGTATTCGATGAATTGAAAAAAGATAAACCCAAAAATCATTTTACCATCGGTATCAATGACGATGTCAGCCATTTAAGTCTTGATTACGATGAGACATTCGAACTCAGTCAAGAAGGTATGACAACCGCCTTGTTTTATGGTTTGGGTGCTGATGGTACGGTCTCTGCCAACAAAAACAGTATCAAGATAATTGGAGAAAATACCGATTTGTATGCTCAAGGCTATTTTGTTTATGACTCTAAAAAGTCAGGTTCACAAACCATTTCTCATTTACGGTTTGGTAAAACACCCATCAAAGCACCTTATTTGATTCACAAAGCAGATTTTATCGCGTGTCATGTTTTCAATTTTATTGAAAAAACGGATATACTTTATAAAGCAAAAGACGGGGCGGTGTTTTTGCTCAATAGTCCTTACAGTAAAGAAGACGTCTGGGATAAACTACCCGCCCCTGTTCAACATGAATTGATAGAAAAGAAAATAAAGTTCTATGTCATTGATGCCTCTTCTGTTGCTGAACAAACAGGTATGGGCAATCGGACGAATACGATTATGCAAACGTGTTTTTTTGCTTTATCGGGCGTATTGCCACAAGAGGAAGCGATAAAACAGATTAAAAATGCCATAAAGAAAACATATTCTAAGAAAGGTAAGGCTTTGATTGACCTCAACTTCAACGCCGTTGACCAAGCATTGAGTCATTTACACGAAGTTAAAGTGCCTTCAAAAGTGACGAATACTGCCGAATATCCTTTGGTTGTATCCCGAAATGCACCTGAATTTGTGCAATTGGTCACAGCTGAAATGATGCGTGGCAATGGCGACAACATACCCGTCAGTAAAATGCCTGCCGATGGCACATATCCAAGCGGTACAACACAATGGGAAAAAAGAAATATTTCAGATTCCATCGCTATTTGGGATGCCGACTCTTGCATACAATGTGGTAATTGCAGTTTCGTCTGTCCTCACAGCGTTATTCGAGCTAAATTTTATCATCAAGATGTTTTGAAAGATGCACCAGAAGGTTTTAAATCTGCCAAAATATCGGCACGTGGTTTTCCCGAAACACGTTATTCTTTACAGGTTTATGTTGAAGATTGCACAGGTTGCACGCTGTGTGTGGATGCTTGTCCTGCTTTCAATTTAGTGGATAAAACCAAGAAAGCGATTAATATGGGCGATAAAACGCAGACTTTTGAAAGCGAAAAAAACAATATTCAATTCTTTGAAAGCATTGATTTTAATGATAGGTCAAAAGTTGATTTCTCTTCTGTACGTGGCACACAATTTTTAGATCCTTTGTTCGTATTCTCAGGTGCATGTGCCGGTTGTGGCGAAACGCCTTATATCAAAATACTCACCCAATTATTTGGCGACCGATTAATTGTTGCCAATGCCACCGGATGCTCTTCAATATATGGGGGAAATCTACCGACAACGCCTTGGTCTAAAAACAAAGATGGCAAAGGTCCCGCTTGGTCAAATTCTTTGTTTGAAGACAATGCCGAGTTTGGTTTGGGTATGCGTATTTCTGCTGATAAACAATTGGACATTGCCAGAGAATATTTAACACAATTCAAATCCGAAATAGACAGCGAACTGATTGACGATATTCTGAATGCACCACAACAAACAGAATCACAGTTGATGATGCAACGTTTAAGGGTGCAAAAGTTAGGTGAACTGTTAAAAGCATCGCCTAACCCATTGGCAAAACATCTGTTATCCGTCATTGACCATTTGGTCAGAAGAACCGTTTGGCTGATTGGTGGCGACGGTTGGGCTTATGATATTGGTTCTTCGGGCTTAGACCACGTTTTGGCGACAGGCAGAAATGTCAATATTTTAGTCTTAGATACCGAAGTTTATAGCAATACAGGCGGACAAGCCTCAAAAGCCACACCAACGGCTGCGACTGCTAAATTTGCGGCGGCGGGCAAACGCGTAGGTAAAAAAGACCTCGCTTTACAAGCCATTTCCTATGGCAATGTCTATGTGGCACAAGTCGCTATGGGTGCAAATCCGCAACAAACCTTGTTGGCGATTCGTGAAGCCGAAGCCTATGACGGACCTTCATTGATATTGGCGTACAGTCATTGCATTGCACATGGCATTGATATGACACAAGGATTAAGTCAACAGAATTTAGCAGTTAAGAGTGCTTACTGGCCCCTCATTCGCTACAATCCACAGTTGCGAAAAGCAGGTGCCAATCCGTTTGTCTTAGATTCTCCGAGACCGACCATCACATTGAAGGATTATGCTTACAATGAGTTGCGTTATAAAAATCTCGAAAAAACGAATCCCGCAGAAGCCGAACAATTGATGACGGTTGCTCAAAGTTTGGTTGATTTGAGATGGCAGACTTATGAAAATATGAACCAGTGGAAAGCAGAAGAGTTTGCTCCTGTGTTATAAAGTTGTCGTTGTTTAAGACCTTTTATACGGCGTATCTAAAAAGCCTTGTAGAACGTTTCGGTTCTGCAAGGCTTTTTTTTGTTGTTTTACTGAGGGGGGGCTTTTATCTTTCATGGTACAGACAATCGTACAATGAAAGAGAGGGGAATGCCAAAGTTCCCCTCTCTCTCTGTATAAGTCATTAATAAGTTACCATAGGTTGTTGATAAATGATTTCGACTTGTTAATAATAGGCATTTTTGCACTTGCAACGTGAAGTAGTTTGTGGATAAATTTAAGTCTTGTTTATATAATCCACAATGGACTGTGTATAAATTAATTTTACCGTTGATAACTCGAGATTTAACGTTTAAAACAAAGCTCAAGAATTGTTTATAACTCAAATAGGGTTGTTTGTAAAACCTAAAACCTGTGGATAAGCCTTTTATGGACTCATGAAGATGTTGATAACGCAACCCGCCCGTTTTCCACATTTATTTATACCGTTTCCCTTTCTTAAATACCATATCCACACGTTGCAGCAGATTGATATACCGCAATACATCGCCACGAACGGCTATAATATCGGCTTGTTTGCCTTCCGATATCGTGCCTACTTTGTCTTCGACG
>JANMJN010000144.1:0-3337 GCA_031371355.1 Saprospiraceae bacterium | reverse complement strand
GTTACTGAAAAAGTAAAAGGCGCATCTAACTTTTCTAAAAAGTACAACCTTATTAACCTCGACAAAGGTAGCTACAGCGTAATTATAACGAAAAAAGCGACCAAAACCATTCAACCTTTTGAGGTAACTAACAAAAGTGTTGTTTTGTTTGAAAGCGAACGCAAAGAGAAATTTATGCCGAGCATTAATCAAATTGGCACGAAATTGGACGTTAACGTTCTGTTGGACAAGTATTCCAACATTAAAGTTAATATCTACAACAACGAAGGTCACGTAGTCTATGAAGACATCAATTATGTTGTTTCCCTTTTGCATAAACGTTATGACTTGTCGAAATTGCCTACGGGTGGTTATGTTGTAGAGGTGATTGCTGGTAACTATACCCAGTATTTCTCGATTGCATTCTGAGTAATTTGATTAAAAATGTAATTTGATTTTAGATGAATGAAGTATGAGACCTGTCCCGATGCATTGGGACAGGTTTTTTTTATCTTTTTCAATCCTTATGACAATCTTATGACACATTTGACGAACAATTAGGACAGTAATATTGTCTATCACTTATGATAGTAATACTGTCATTTAGGTAACATTAACAAAAATCAACAATACAGTGACAAATCAACCGACTTTATCTACGCTCCAACGCTTTTTCAGAATCTTACATACAGACCGCAAGGAGATAGGTTACATATATGTGTATGCCATTTTTGCCGGTCTCATCAATTTGACTTTGCCCCTTGGCATCCAAGCTATACTCAATATTATTCAAGGTGGTTCAGTGTCGTCGTCTTGGTGGTTGTTGATTGCTGGTGTGACATTAGGGACTTTATTCGCAGGTTTGCTCGTCGTGATGCAAATGACCGTGAGTGAGACCCTGCAAAGGCGCTTGTTTACCCGTGTATCGTTCGATTTTGCAAAACGGCTGCCAAATTTACAAACTGAAGCTGTTCGGAATGAATATTTGCCTGAGGTCGTTAATCGCTTTTTTGATACATTGACTTTACAAAAAGGCTTGCCTAAACTACTCATAGACTTGTCAACTGCTTTGATGCAGATTGTTTTTGGGCTTTTGTTGCTCTCTTTTTATCATCCCTTGTTCATCTTTTTTGGCTTATTATTATTGATTTTACTTGTTCTCATCTTTCGTATTACGGGTCCAACAGGGCTTAGAACGAGCCTGAAAGAGTCGAAATACAAGTACCAAGTGGCATATTGGCTCGAAGAAATTGCACGAACCCTCCAAACATTCAAATTAGCCGGTTCGTCAGACTTACCCCTCAGTAGAACAGACACATATGTGAGTAATTACCTTGATGCCAAGCGCAGTCATTTTCGTATTTTGCTCATTCAATATGCAAGCATTGTTGGTTTCAAGACACTTATTACTTTCGCCTTACTGTCATTGGGCGGCTGGTTGGTTATCAACAATCAAATCAATGTCGGTCAATTCGTTGCGGCAGAAATCATTATCATCATGATATTGGGTTCTTCTGAAAAGATGATTGTTACGATGGATACGGTTTATGATGTACTAACCGCGATTGAAAAAATTGGCGCAGTCACCGATCTTCCCATTGAAAACGAGGACGGTGTGAATTTCGCTGAAATGAATAATGGGCAAGGCATAAAATTAGATATTAAAGACCTAAGTTACCATTTTGGGGACTCTTCTAAACCTGTACTGAGGGGTATCAATCTGAGTGTTGGATCTGGAGAAAAGCTGTGTATAGCAGGTTATAATGGCTCTGGAAAAACGACGTTAATTCAGATAATATCGTGTTTTTTATCCGATTTCAAGGGTGCAGTCCTTTATAATGGTGTCCCACGCAACAATTTTAACCAAACCTCGCTCCGAAGTGCCATTGGTGATTATTCCGCACAGGAAGATATTTTTAAAGGAACATTACATGATAATATTTCTCTCGGTTACAACCATATCCGATTCGATGAAATTGTGAAAACCTGCGAAGCTTTAGGTCTCATGGGTTTTATTAGTACTTTGCCGCAAGGTTTTGATACATTATTACTGCCGGCTGGTAAGACGCTTCCACGAAGCATCATTTCAAAAATAATTTTAGCCAGAGGTATCCTAAATAATCCACAACTCCTTGCTATTGAAGAACTTATGGCAAATTTAGGATATGCTGACCGTATTCGTATATCTGACTTATTAACTGATAAATCGCAAAAATGGACACTCATAGCCGTAACTGATGATCCTGTTTTAGCATCGCGTTGCGACCGTATCGTTTTGATGAAAGAAGGGCAAATAATCGAAGAAGGCAGTTTTGAACAAATCCAAAAATCTATACATTTCAATAAAATATTCAAAACATTTAATGAAATATGAATTTTTCACCAATTGTCATTAAATTATTCACCTCTAAAGGAGTTCTTTGGACAATCAACATTAAAAATCATGCTCAATATATCTGAATATAATGTCAATATTGATAAATCAAAATATGGTTCTTTTGCAAAAACACATCTTGTGAGGGCGCACATATTGTTTCGCCGTTGGATTTTTGCGCTTTTGATTATCAATATTGTTTTATTGTTTTTGCCTTGGACGCAAAACATACGTGCCAAAGGCGTTGTCACCACGCTTTCGCCTGAGCAACGCCCCCAAACCATCAATACGGTCATCGCGGGTCAAATCGAAAAATGGTATGTTCGTGAAGGACAATTGGTAAAAAAAGGCGATACGATTGTCAAAATTACAGAAACAAAAACGGAATATTTTGACCCTCAGCTCCTGTCGCGCACACAGGTACAAGTGGATGCAAAATCCAATGCCGTTTTGAGCTATAACTCGAAAGCCAATGCTTTACAGCAACAAATTGCTCAAACATTAGAGGAGTTGCGGTACAAAAAAGACCAATTACTGAACAAAATAGAGCAAAATAAACTCAAAATTGAAGCCAATCGCAACAAAATGGTTGCTGCGGAAAAGGATTTTGAAAATGAGAAAATTCAAGCAAATCGTACTGAAGAACTCTATAAACAAGGCTTAAAATCACTTACTGACCTTGAAAACAAGCGTTTGAAGGTTCAACAAACACAAGCGAAACAAGTGGAAGCACAAAACTAATATGCTCAAACCGTTCAAGAATTGGATAATTTGGCGTTTCAACTGAGGGGGGCAGACAGCGAATACCGTGGCAAAATTGCTAAAACAGAAAGTGAGCGTTTCAGCACCCTTTCTGATGGCTTGGAAGCTGAAGCCAACGTTAGTAAATTGAAAAATCAATATGCCAACTACGAAGCCCGCTCAAAATTCTACTATATTCTTGCGCCACAAGACTGTTACATCACCCAAGCGCGGACAATGGGC
>JANMJN010000142.1:0-8044 GCA_031371355.1 Saprospiraceae bacterium | reverse complement strand
ACCCATTGTCGCAATTGCCAGAAATGCACTGTGCATCGGCAAAAAATGCCCCCCTCAGTATGAGGAGCAGAAGAATAAGTTTTTTCATTGAGAAAATCGTTTTTGAGTTTAGAGGAAATTTTAACTGTCGTTAAGACTAATGCCCTCTTCTAATTTGTGATATCGGTGTTGCTAAAACATTGAATATCAGTTTTTTAAGAAAATTGATATTCAATAATTCTATAAAACAGATATATCAAAAATTAAAACATAATTACTAAATCGCACATTTATTTTTGAAAGAATTTGTTAATCTTAGTTGAATGCATTTTCTATATTAATTTTACCCAAAACAAAACAACTTTGCGACACAACTTACCCATACTATTGTGCTTATGCTTCCCTTTACAAATGGCAGCACAAGCGCGCATTCCTTACGAATTTCGTCACTTAACCATCAGTGACGGTCTGCCCGACAACACTGTTTATTCCAGTATGCAAGACTCTCATGGCTATATATGGTTTTGTACGGCTAATGGTGCAAGCCGTTTTGATGGACGTCGATTTCAAAACTTTACGATTGCTCAAGGTTTAGCTGATAGCGAAATCCTGAAGGCGACGGAGGATTCTGAAGGGCGTATTTGGTTTCATTCCATTAATGGGAGGCTCTGCTATTTTGATACTAAAACAGAGCAGATTTTCAGCTATCGCTCTTCTGTTCCGTTGCAAAAAGCCAGTGGACGTGCCTTTTTGACGACTATAACTGAGGGGGCAGACAGTAGCATGTGGATGTTGTTTGAACGTAATTCTCTGAAAAGATGGCTGCCAAATGGCACGATCCGAAGTTATGAAATCAATAATAAACAGGTCATAGGTATATTTGAAGATGAGCAAAAACGTATTTTTTTAGCAGGCGATACTTTTCGCCTTTTTGATGCAAAACGAGATTCATTTGTGAATTGGGTCATTTTTTCAAAAAAAAGGAAAAAAAGTTTTTTAGGAAAGTGGTATCAAGGCAAGGGTTTTATGTTTTTTGAGGCAGATGAAGGCGTATTTGAGTTCAAGAATGGTGTTATAAGAAAAATTATCTCTCATAAGGATATCAAAAACCAGTTTTTACGTAGTATCTCTGCCGATACTTTGGGTAATCTTTGGATTGGAGTGACCAATGGCTTTTACAGATTCGATGTATATAATAAAAAACCGAAGAAGTTTTATCCTATGGTGTCACACGTTTCTTCTGTTTTTAGGGACAAAGAAGGCAATTGTTGGGTTTCAACCTTAGGAAGCGGGATATTTTGCTTTCCTGCTGGGTATGATAATATTGGGGTAATGACGATGCTTGATGGACTTGGCAGTAATGAAATTACGGCTCTAACCACCAATCCACAAGGTGATATTGTCATTGCTACCTATCCAAATGTGATACATTTTTTTGATAAAAAAAAGGGCAAGATTTATCGAAAAATAAAAGCTAAAGACTTGTGGGATGTTCGTATAAAGCGGCTCATTTTTCCAAATAAAAATGATTTTTGGCTTCAAACAGACAATTACCGACTGAATTTTTATCCAAATTTTTCTAAAAAGCCCCCCCCTCAGTATGCGAACAATCAAACGGATGTCAACGAGGTTTTGACACTTGTTCAACCGTTAGCCAAACAGATAAAACTGCAAAATGGGGAATATGATATTTCGGATTTTTTGAATTCAATATATTCCTTTAAAAACATTTATTTTGCTAAAAATGGGCGAATTTATATTGTTTCTGGACTGATTTCTGAATTAACACATATATCTGGTAATCGTTTTCGATGTCGTTTGTTTACTGAAAATGCGCGCTCTCGCTTTTATAGTATTGCTGAAGATACGAAAGGTACGATATGGTTTGGTGGTACTGAGGGGGTTTGTTTCTTAGGTTCCAACGAAAAAGATGTCGTTTTTTTGAATGAAAATTTTGAGACCACTGTAACCGATATAGTGGTGCTGCCTGACGATTATTTGCTGTGTAGTACGGCAGGAAATGGCATTTTTTTGTTGAAAAATGGAAAGATTCTTAAAAATTGGCAAGAAAAAGACGGTTTGAGTAGTAACAGTTGCAACCACCTATTGAAATTTGATGACCAAACCGTTTTTGTTGCTACGACAAAAGGCGTGACGCGACTGACCTTTGACCCCACCGACCCAATGCGGATGTATCCTATTGTTTATGGTGGTCTAGATGCCAAGCCTTCACTTTATATCAACGACTTGCTTTTTGATGGTGAAAAATTATATATCGCTTCAGATGAAGGGCTTTATTCATTCAGAATCAATGATTTAAAGATTCAAAGAAATATACCTATTATACGCATCACACAACCGATGGCGTATCTCGCGCAGCCCGATACTTTGTTGCCTTTGCCGTATGGTTGGTTTTATCAAGAAAAAGAAATCAAATTCAATTTTCGTGCTATTGCTTTTTGCAATGCCGAAGTGATGCACTTTCGTTACCGACTGTTCCGAAATGGCGGGCTAGAAAAAAGTGATTCAATAGTCCTTCGCGAGGATTTTACACTTTCGTTGGTGTCATTGAACAGTGGTTCATATGTACTTGAAGTGGAAACCAGTCGTGGCGACGGTATCTGGAGTAAACCTATTCAGATGCGTTTTGAAGCATCGGCGGCTATATATCGCCAACCTGTTGCATTACTGTTCTATTGGCTTATTGTGTCTTTATTTTCGTTTGAATTTCTACGTTGGCGCCATAAGCGTCGTACTTTGAGAGAACAAAAGGAACTGGCTCAAAAGGAGGAACGGCTTGGGTTTGAACGTCGGCAACTTGAATGGGAACAAGAAGCCATACGCGCACGGATTGATCCTCATTTTGTTTTCAATGCCTTGAATGGTATTTTAACTTTTGTGTATAAAAGAGATATTGATAGTATAAAAATTCAACTACCCCGTTTGGCACGGTTCATTCGCATGTCTCTCAATTTAGGACGAGAAGATTTTATCAGTATAGAGCAAGAAGCACACTATTTGAATGATTATTTGGCATTAGAAAAGAGTAGGTTTGAAGAAAAATTCACATATTCTATTACAATTACTGAGGGGGTTGATGCACAACAAAAAATTCTGCCGCCACTACTTTTACAGATTTTTGTTGAAAATGCTATCAAACACGGGGTTTCCTCTTTGCCAGAAGGTAAAACGGGTGTTATCTCTGTGATTTTTAACAAAATAGGCGACTATACAGTTTGTTGCACGGTTACCGACAATGGTGTTGGCTTGTCAAATATTTCGATAGAAAAAAAGGACAACAGCGAACACCAATCGATGGGTTTAAACTTAGCCAAACGCCGTATTTCTCTTTTGAATAAAATTTATCATAACAAATACACGCTCATTGTGTCCGATAATGGAGAAGGGACTACGGTGGTGTTGCAGATTGAAAGTTGAGCATTTCTCAATGCTCAACTTTCAACTGCAACAAGCCTTATCTGATGATGACCTTTTGAGTCAATGTTTCTTCTTCATTTTTCAATGTCAAAAGATGTAAGCCTTTGACGAGGTCGTAGGTCTGTATTTCTGCATTGTTCATACCTTTATCAAACTTCTTTTGTTGACTTAATACCCGTTTGCCTGTGGCATCAAAAAGCGATATTTGATAGCTGCCACCCGTTACAGAGAAAAACTGCAATTTGATGACATCCTTAGTAGGGTTCGGAAAAACGGCTAAGCTACTGACGGGGTCTGTCGCTTCTTCTATCATTTTTCCGTTGGCAGCAAACGTCGGGTCTTGGGCGAAATTGGTACCACTCGTTTGAATACCTAAAGCATAACAAACAGTTGTCGAAAATGCGCCATTATAACCCAATACTTTGATATAATAAGTCGCACCTGCTGTTGCCGTATTGTATTTGATGGTTTCACTGGTTGTACTGCCGTTTACTGACGAACCAATTTGTGTGCTGATAGCCCCCGCAGTAGTGGATTTGTAAAGCACAACATCATAATCAGCGGGCAAATTGGTCAAAGTTACTTGGATTTTAGGCGCGGCAGTTGTCGTCGTAAACTTGTAATAATCCACATCCGTACTTGAGCCAATTTGCGCATTGGTTGTGCTGTTGACAGCGACGACCGTTGCACCAGTTGAGGCATTGTTCGTCGGTTCATTTGAGTTTGAACAAGTAGGTGGAACGGTGTAAGTGAAGTTAGAAGTCAAAGCATCATTAGCGGCATTGGCATCTGTTGTGCCATTTGGCAAATTCGTTCTCACTGTAAAAGTATGTGCCGCCGCCGTATATCCCGTGACAGAACCGAGCGCCACTGTTGTCGTTGCATTGGTTGCAAGGCTGCCTGTCCATGCTTGGCTGCTTTCTGTGCCGTTGTCCACTTTGTAATAGATAGTAGTCGAAACCAGCGTTGCAGTCCCAAAATTCTTCAAAGTTACTGAGGGGGTCACGCTGGCAGTGCTGATTGTGCCACTTGGCGCAGCTATCGCTGAAATACCCGCATCGGTCGTGGAAGCAACAGGCGAATACGTGAAGTTAGAAGTTGAAGCATCGTTAGCCGTATTCGCATCTGTCGTCCCATTAGGCGAAGCTGTTCTGGCTGTAAACGTATGTGCCGCCGCCGTATAACTTGTTACCGAAGGCAAGGAGACAGTCGCTGTGGCACTGGGTGCGAGGCTGCCCGTCCAAGCTGTTGAGCTTTCTGTGCCATTGTCCACTTTATAAAAAATGGTCGCTGATGTGAGTGCTGTTGTCCCAAAATTCCTCAAAGTTACTGAGGGGGTCACCGTTGCCGTCGTGATAGTGCCACTTGGTGATACGATGCCTGCTATACCTGCATCTACTGTTGTAGGTGTTGCGCTATTGAGCGGTGATGACCAAATACCACGACCATAAGTAGCTGCCCGAAGGAGGTTCGTCGGGTAGTAAATCTCAAGGTCTTTTACGGGTACGCCCGGCATACCATTCGTGAAAGTCGTCCACGTTGTTGCGCCTGATGTCAAGAGATATGCACCTAAGTCAGTACCACAATACACATCGCCATTGGTTTGTGACGCAAAACAGTTAACAGGCAGAGAGGGCAGTCCTGTGCTGATATTTGTCCAACTTGTACCGCCATTTGCAGACATATATACCGATTGACCCGCATAACTTGCTAAACCAACATAAATCTTATTAGCATCATTGACATCAAAACGAACGGTCAGAATGGAAACACCTGAAGGCAAACCGACTGTTATATCCGTCCATGACGTGCCACCGTTGGTTGTTTTCATCACTTTCGTCCCACTGGCTGCGGCGATGCACTGGTTGTTTGTTTTGGCAACATCAAGTTCAACGAGCGTACCGACACCTGAAAAACTGCTGATGGTTGTCCAATTCGTACCTAAATTGATACTTTTAACAACGTTTATACCACCTGCATAAAGCGTTGTAGCGGTCACAGGGTCTTGCAACCAAGGTGTGACCCAACCGCCGCCAGAGACAGTGTAAATGCTTGAAAATGAAGTACTTGTCGTTGAAGTCGAACGATATAATGCGCCATTGTAAATCGAAGAGAATTTATTGTTGTCGTTTGTGCGATCAATGAAACAGAGCATACCGTCACCCCCATTGACTTGCGCCCAAGAAGAGACGTTTGTGGTCAAAGTCGTGCCGTTGTCTTGATGCCCTGCGATGATGGTATTTTGGTTAGTCCCTGACAAACCGATGCCATAAAGTTGAGCGATGGTCAAGTTTGAGCTTTTGTCTGACCAATTCGTTGCGCCGCTTGCGAGTGTGAAAACGCCGCCATCATTGCCTGCATGGAGCGTTGTACCGATGAAAGACAAATCATGCACGTCGGCATGTTCGTAAGGTGCGCCTGTGCCTGACCAATGACCAATACACGCCCACGAAGCACCAGAAGTCGTTGATTTCCAAATGTTTACGCCACCCGTATAAATGGTCGTTTTTACTGAGGGGTCAACCACGATGCTCAAATCGTACCAACCTTGACCGCCCGAATCGCTGCCTGCTGCATTCCAACCTAAAATATTAGGTGTAGCCGATTTGAGGGTAAAGGTTGTGCCGCCATCCGTCGAGAGGTAGAGTCCTTTGAAACCATAATCGGTATTGTTGGCAACGAGCGCATAGACGTAAGTGGCATCTAAGGCTGTAACTGCGATAGCCACCCGTTGTGTGCCTGAGGTCGGCAAGCCCGTTCCCGCCGTTGCCCAAGTCACACCCCCATCCGTTGAACGCAAGAAAACATTCGCACTATACCCGCCTGCATAAACGGTGGAAGGCGTACCCGGTTTGAATTCGATATCGCGAACGCTCAAGGCAGAAGTGCGTGCCCAAGACGTGCCGCCATTGGTCGAGCGATAAATGCCCGCGCTACCGCCTACGAGTATCGAGCCATCGGTTGGGTTGATGGCGATTTTTGATAACGTTGTGCGGGTGGTTGACAAATTGCCCGTGCCTGTCCACAAGGCTCCTGTGGCTGCCCAAGTTGCACCGCCGTCAATTGATTTATAAACACCTGTTGAGTAAACATCAGCCGCTTCACCATCGCCTGTAACGAGGTACATGATGTTGGGGTTTGTTGGGTCAAAGCCGATATCGGTGGCACCTAATGCGGCAATAGCGTCAGAAATAGCCGTCCAAGACGTGCCGCCGTTGGTTGTTTTCCACAAACCACCTGCCGGCGAACAAGCGAATAATGTCGTTGTGCTACCTGGCAAAGCACGAACCGCATTGATGCGACCATTGCCACCTGACGATGGGGTACTGAGGGGTCCGACAAGCGACCACGTTGCGCCTGTTCGGCTTTGGAGTGCCGTTTGACGTTTTTGTTCCACCATAGCTTGTTCCACACCTTTCGTTAAGATGCTCAAATCGCCGTTTGACTCTTGAACACGCGGCTCAACCCAATGCGACCAACGCATGAATTGGAGCATACCTTCCATTTGACGTTCGAATTTGTCGCCTTTTTTGTGTGCACCATTGGCTTCTTTTGCCAATTCTCTTTTAAATGCTTTCATTTTTCCAGCGTATTGCCGATTGAAGGCATCGCGGATTTGATAGTAATTGGCACCTTGCTCGCGTAGATCGAGCCAATTTTGCGCATTTGTGCTTTGCCACAGCAATACCATGATCAGAAGCACTGAAAGTCTGTTGATTTTCATAGAAATACCAGTTTGGAATTTAAGATGAATGAATTTTTGTTAGATTTAAAAAAAAAAGTGGTATTTAAAAGCGTAGAAAAGAAGTGTTCGTGTCGGTTCGTTTTTTATAAATAGCTTAGTTTCGGTTTAAATACATCGTTTTTGTCAAAAATTTGTTAGCAAATTGCTTGAGTCGTGTCGCTCTTTAAGTGTCAGTGGTGTATGCTTCAAGTCAATTGTCCGTTTCGATATTAAACTGTGAAAATATACTTATTATTTTTATAGCACTAAAAAAAGAGATATTTTAACATTTGTAGCATGAACAAAAAAAAAGATGCGCTCATAAGTCATTGATTAATCAAGACTTACAAGCGCATCTTTTTTTTTAATAAAAACGGATCCAAATGATTCCTTCGTCTGTATGGATCCCTTTATTTAAGAATTACTTTGTTTAAAGAACGCCATACGAGTAGGAAGAAAAGGCGCTTTTTTACTTCACGTTGAAGGCAACTGTGAGATTTTCCCAAGTCAAATGAACCATATTGCCTTTAATATCAAAAGTCATGCGTTCTGTCATCTCCTTTGATTTTGCGGCTTTCACTTTGACGCGGAGGACATCTTTGGTCGCATCATAACTATATGCACCCCATTGTTTAGCAACGCTGTTGAAAATAATGGTCCATTCACCCCCCTCAGTAGGAATGGTGAATAAGCTGTATTTTCCTGCTTTGAGCGCTTTCCCTTCGATGGTTACGTCTTTGTCCACTTCAAAAGTCGTGGCATCGTTGGCACCCGTGCGCCACACTTCATTATAGGGGACGAGTTTACCCCAAACCTCTCTGCCTTTGACGGCGGGTTGAGCGTAAGCAATCGTTATGGTTTTGTCACCCATTTTGCCTGTTGCCGTTGCTGAAGGGCTTGGTT
>JANMJN010000127.1:0-6856 GCA_031371355.1 Saprospiraceae bacterium | reverse complement strand
CGGGGCATCCTTTTTATTTGCAAGTGTCGCATTATGCCACCCATGTTGATTATCAAACGCGGGAAGAAACCTATAAAAAATACCAAGATAAAAAGAAAGGTACTGTTCACACCAATCCAAAATATGCGGGTATGCTCGATGATTTGGATACGGGTATTGGGGAAATATTGGATAGGATTGATTCATTGGGTATTGGCGACAATACTTACGTGATATTGATGGCAGATAATGGGGCTGTGGAGGCTGTTCCACCTATAAAAAATAAGTTTGACCACCCTTCTACACTTAAATTTAAGACAAACAGTTATCCGCTAAGAGGAGGTAAATGGACTTTGTATGAAGGCGGTATTCGAGTGCCTTTTATGGTCATGGGTCCTGGCATAAAAGCGGGTAGTCAATGTGATGTCCCTGTTACAGGTTGGGATATTTTACCGACTTTGAGTGATTTGGCAGGTAATAAAAAACCGCTTCCCGACAATTTGGATGGGACAAGTTTCAAACCTTTGCTTGTCAAGGGTAATGAAGGCACATTCAAAAGGAAAGCAGACGAATTGGTTTTTCATTATTTCGGGAAACCCCATTCAGCGATTAGGGTAGGGAATTACAAGCTCATTAAATTTTGGAATCTAAAAAAAATGGAATTGTATAATTTGAAAGATGACGTGGGCGAACTCACTGATTTAGCCCAAGCTCAACCCGAAAAAGTGAAAGCTCTGGAAGCTCAATTGATGGCTTATTTGGAAAAAGTGAAGGCGGAAGTTTTGTATCCGACAAAAAAGAAAGCAAAGAAGGCGGGTGATGATGATTAGGATACCCCCTCAGTATTTTGCCGTTTTTTACTTGGTTTTTGAGTAAAAGTTGGCATTTTTTTCAATATTCGTATTTTTGGCAGCAGATTGAAATATCAAGAAATTTTATCTTGCAGCTTAAAAAAAGAGTTTAACTAATACAGTATGAATAATTCCGACATACACAATCAGCGTTTCGCAAAAATGACTTTCGCCTCGGTCTATCCACTTTATCTCACAAAAGTGGAGAAGAAAGGCAGAACAAAAGAAGAATTGCATCAGGTCATAGCGTGGCTAACGGGCTTCGATGACCACACATTGCAAGACTTAATTGAAAAAAAAGTGACCTTTGAAACATTCTTTCAAACGGCAACTTTGAACCCAAATGCACACCTTATTACGGGCGTAATCTGTGGTTATCGTATCGAGGAAATCGAAAATCCGTTAACGCAACAGGTAAGGTATTTGGACAAGCTGGTGGATGAATTGGCGAAAGGTCGTAAGATGGAGAAGATTTTGCGCGTTACAGAGTGACGAGTAAATGTTTGGATAAAGTTTTACTCATATTATAATAAGAGCCTTGTTAAACCTTGGGGACAAAAGGAGTTTTCCGTACTTGACCCTGACAATAATTTGCTGACTTTTGGACAGAGTATGTGATGAAAAATCATTTCTAAAATCAATAAGGAATAAAATGAAAAAGGAATTGTCACCAAAACAACAAGAAGAATTACTCAACACATTAAAAGCCCGTTTTGAGAAAAATAGAGACCGTCATAAAGGTCTTGAGTGGGCGAATGTTCAAGCTAAACTGGAAACTGATGCAGAAAAACTCTGGTCGCTTAGTATAATGGAAGAAACAGGTGGCGAACCAGATGTCGTTGCTTATGAGGAGAAAACGGGTGAATTCGTTTTTTTTGATTGCTCTGCAGAGAGTCCCAAAGGCAGAAGAAGTCTTTGTTACGACCGTGCCGCATGGGAATCAAGGAAAGAAAATAAACCCGCTGACAATGCAATGGATATGGCTGCGGCTATGGGTGTTGACATTTTAACAGAAGAAGAATATCGAGCATTGCAGCAATTGGGTCATTTCGATACAAAAACTTCAAGTTGGGTGAAAACACCTACTCATATCAGAAAACTCGGCGGTGCTGTCTTTTGTGACCGTCGGTATGACACGGTCTTTGTGTATCACAATGGAGCAGAATCTTACTATGCAGGAAGAGCGTTTCGAGGGTCGCTAAGGGTTTAAAAAAATAAAAACAAAAGAAGAATGAATCAATCCATAGAAACGACAAATGACCAGAGTTCAAAGAAGTTCTATCACGGCACAAAGGCAAATCTGAAACAAGGAGACTTGATTGAAGTCGGCTTTCATTCAAACTATGGACAAAGAAACAAAGCCAAATATATCTACCTAACAGCCACTTTGAATGCTGCTATTTGGGGTGCTGAACTTGCTTTTGGCGAAGGGCGTGAACGAATTTATATTGTAGAACCAACAGGTCCTATTGAAGACGACCCCAATTTAACGGACAAAAAATTCCCAGGTAATCCAACAAAATCATACCGTTCGCAGTATCCGTTTAAAGTCATAGGTGAGGTTACAGAATGGGAAGAGCACTCACCAGAACAGCTCAAGACAATGAAAGAGCACCTTGAGCGACTTAAGCAACAAGGTATTGAGGCGATTGAGGATTGAGTACCCCCTCAGTATTCCTCCCTTTTTCCACCCTAATGTGGGGTAACCCCTCCATTTTTTGTCTCTCTTTTTATACTTATTAAAACTCTTTTAACTTGTATAAAATGAAAAACAACAAGTATGCGCTCGCTTATTTAGGCTTGTTTTTGATACTATCCCAAAGTGTCTTTTCGCAAAAGCTAAAGTCGTCAAAATCTGCTGAAAAACAGCCCAATATCATCTTGATTATGGCAGATGATATTGGTTTTGAAACAATAGGTTGCTATGGCAGTGCGAGCTATCAAACGCCACGTATTGACAAAATGGCGCAACAAGGAATGATGTTTCAACAATGCTATGCACAACCTTTGTGTACGCCTTCGCGTGTGCAAATCATGACGGGCAAATCAAATTTTAGAAATTATGAAGGTTGGGGTTATTTGAACCAAAATGAAACGACTTTTGCTCATATCTTGAAATCAAAAGGTTATGCGACGTGTATTGCAGGCAAATGGCAGCTTCGAGGTGATGAATACGCGCCTTATAAATCGGGTTTTGATGAATATCTTTTGTAAGTGTATGAAACAGGTGAAATTTATAACGTGATTAAAGACCCAATGGAAAAAAAAGCCCTTGCTGAAAGTGATTTGACGGCGGAACAGAAAAACCTGATAGCAACATTCCGAACTGTTTTTCCAAAAATGATGAAAGTGGAAGTTGTAAAAACACCCAAAGAAAAAAAGAAAAAGAAATCAGAGGACGATGATGAGGGTTGAAAAGTACCCCCCTCAGTATAAAATGCATTTTGATGATATTGAATGAGTTATGGTAAAAATCTTTTAAAATAAAAAACGATGCAAAGAAGAGACTTTCTAAAAACGGGTGCTAAAACGGTAGCCGTATTTACAATTGTGCCGTCAACGGTTTTTGGAAAAAGGCTTGGACATATTGCGCCCAGCGATAAAGTAAATTTGGCTTGTTGCGGTATCGGCAATAGGGGAGGTGAAATCCTCAGAGATTTGCACAAAACAGGTCTGGCAAATATTGTCGCTTTATGCGATGTGGATATGGGCGCACCGCATACCACAAGAAGCATAGAAATGTTCCCGAAAGCAAAACAGTTCAAAGATTTTAGAGAACTGTTTGATAAATATGGGAAAGAATTTGATGCTGTTACGGCGGGTGTACCCGATTTTTCGCATTTTCCGATTGCGATGTTGGCGATGTCACAAGGTAAACACGTGTATGTCGAGAAGCCTATGGCGCATACTTTTCAAGAAGTTGAGCTGATGATGAAGGCAGAAAAAAAGTACAAAGTGGCCTGTCAAATGGGCAACCAAGGTCATTCAGATGAAAACTATTTTCAATTCAAAGCATGGAAAGAAGCGGGTATCATCAAAGATGTAACTAAAATAGACGCATTTATGAACAATGGTCGCCGTTGGCATGGTATGAAAGTCTCCGATTATTTACCTGCACAACCCATTCCCGAAACTTTAGATTGGGACACGTGGCTCATGGCTGCCCAACACAAAGACTATAATAAAGGCTATATCAATGGCGATTGGCGGTCATGGTTTGAGTTTGGCAACGGTGCATTGGGCGATTGGGGCGCACACATTATTGATACAGCGCATCAGTTTTTGGAATTGGGCTTGCCAACCGAAGTTAATCCGATTTATATGGAGGGACACAGCACTTTGATATTCCCACAAGGTTCAACTTTGTTGTTCAAATTTCCAAAGCGGAAAGATATGCCTGCCCTTGACATTGCTTGGTACGATGGATTTAACAATCAACCTAAATTACCTGAAACTTATGGGGAACCTGTAAGAGCAAGCAATATTCCGCCACCAACTGCTGGCAACGTCAATACAAAGAGATATCCAGGTAAGGTCATTTATTCAAAAGAATTGACTTTCAAAGGCGGTTCACATGGCTCGACATTACAAATCATTCCTGAAGACAAGGCGAAAGATATGCAATCAAAACTGCCTATTGTGCCAAAAAGTCCTTCCAACCACTTTGAAAACTTCCTTAAAGCCAGTAAAGGAGAGGAAAAATGTCGCTCGTCATTTGATATTGCCGGTCCATTATGTCAAGTCATGGCATTAGGTGTGTTGGCGCAAAGGCTCAATACAAGATTGGTTTTTGACAGTAAGACAAAACAGATTACAAACAGTAAAGTCGGTAATCAACTGTTGGTAGGTCCGCCACCGCGTAAAGGATGGGAGCAGTTTTATAAAATGTAACGATTTGTTTTTAAACATATAGTCATCTGGGGTACATAGCTTTTAGTTCTTTCGGGAATAAAAAATACTATGTACCCTCTGAGGCTATGCGTTAAATGAAAAAATACTGAGGGGGTCACTTAATTCAAAATCAAATCATGTTGAAAAGAATCATTTTCTATTGTGTCCTGCTATTTGTAGGCACGCACAGCAGCATAGCACAAAAGAAGGCTATTCACAACATGTTTCTTCAAGAAACGATACCCGCCAATGGAACGGAAGTCATCTTTAATACACCCATCCTACGTTGGGCATATCAGAAAGGAAAACAAGTAAAGTATGATGTTCAGTTGTCGCAAGATTCTACTTTTATTGCCCAAAAGACCATTCATACTGAGGGGTTGTTGGGTGCCGTTTTTAATCCGCATCAGTCGCTTGAGATAGGCACTTGGTATTGGCGGCACAGGGTTTCGGGGAAAGAATGGTCGGCAGTTCAGCATTTTAAGGTTACGTTGAAGGCTTTGAGTATGGTTTCGCCTACTTCGAGTCAATTTTTAGCAAAAATTCCTTTTGGACATCCGCGTATTTTGCTCAATAGTCCTGACCAAGACATCAAAAAGTTATCTAAATCGGCAGATGCTTTGGCTATAATGGCAGAGGCAGATAAAGCATTGACTCAAAAGATATTAACTGAACAAGATGCGCAACCCACTGCTGTTGCAGGAGAAGAGAATCAAAATAAAAAGATATTGTCAGATGCCATCGTTGGCTTGGGTAGTGATTTAAGCCGCATGGTTTTGCCTCTTTGTCAAGCCTATTTATTGACAAAAAATCAACAATATGCTGCAAAAGCGATAGACATTGCACTGGAAGTAGCCAAATGGGATGCTAAAGGCGTGTCAGGTTCAAGAGATTTTACCGACGGTATGTGCATGTATGATATGGCGTTGGTGTTTGATACATTTTATGACCAATTAACACCTGTTCAAAGAGATACTTTACAAAAAGCGATAAAGGAGAGAGCAAATGGTTTTTATAAAAGTTGGGTCAACAACATCGAATCAAAGGTATTGAGTGGTCATGTGTGGCAATTGTTGCTGAATGAGTTTTTTAAAACATCGCTCGCTATGTACAAGCATGAACCCGAAGCGACACACTGGTTGGCGTATGCCTACGACTTGTTTTTAGCAAGGTCGCCTGTGTTGGGAGGTTTGGATGGTGGTTGGGCAGAAGGGGCGTCTTACTTTCAAATGAACATGGAAACTTTGGTGGATATTCCCGATAAAATCAAAAACTATACAGGTTTTGATTTCATAAAAGCACATCCGTGGTACACAAACCACGCTCAAGACTTGATTTATCATTTTCCAGCCGCGTCTTCTGCCGATGGTTTCGGCGATAATACAGAGGAGTTGTTTGAACCACCTGCTTCTTACGCGGCATTTGCAGATGTGATGGCGAAACTCACGCAGAATCCACAATACAGTTGGTACGCTCAAAAATTACAACAAACGCAAAAGATAGATTTATCAAAAGAGACGACGTTGAGGTGGTACAGACTTACCCATTCAGCGCATTTAAAAGCACCAAAAGTAGAAACGTTCACTTTGCCGATGGCTCAAATGTCTAAAGAAGTGGGTGTTGCGGTATTGCATACCGACGTGAGTAATACATCAAAAGACATTATGGTTGCGATGCGATCAAGTCCTTTTGGGGCGTATGGACATATTTTGAGTGACCAAAATACCTTCAATATATTGGTTGGCGGCAAACGTTTGTTCTACAGAACAGGTTATAAAGTCGCGATGGATGACCCGCATCGTTTGGGTTGGAGTAAACATACAAAAAGTCAAAATGGGGTGTTGATTAATGGCGAAGGACAACCTTACAGTGCCGAGGCTTACGCTTATTTCAGTCGTTTTTTACAAGGCGAACAATTGGCGTATATAAAAGGAGATGCCTCCAATGCCTATCAAAGTGCAGAAACTAAGGAGGATTATGGTTTGACAAAATTCTACCGTCACATCGTTTTGCTAAAACAAGGCATTGTTGTCATTTATGATGAATTGGAAGCCAATGCAGATGCCGAATGGTCGTGGTTGATTCACAGTTTGAAAAACATGACACTCGATGAAGCGCACCATACTTTTACATCA
>JANMJN010000306.1:0-7085 GCA_031371355.1 Saprospiraceae bacterium | reverse complement strand
CAAATACTGAGGGGTAGCTTTTTAAACAGCGCACTAATGGCATGAGCCACACGTATATAATACAGTGAAACCATGCCGCAAACAAACGCCAAAAGCACATAGAATAAAATATTGTGGTAGTTGAATGGCTCTTGAAGTCTGAAAATAAAAAGCGATTGTTCGTTCAAAACAATTTTAGAAAACAGACCACCGCAAGCTGCCGCAATAATGAGTGGAATAAAAGAGGAAATGGTAACTTCTGACAACAATACCTCCATTGCAAACATCACACCTGCTATGGGTGCATTGAAGACCGCGGCAATACCTGCCGCAGCACCACAACCCAAAAACAATGAACGGTCGCGATAACCCATTCGGAAATTGGTGG
Organism: Saprospiraceae bacterium; assembly: GCA_031371355.1. Classification (GTDB taxonomy): domain Bacteria; phylum Bacteroidota; class Bacteroidia; order Chitinophagales; family Saprospiraceae; genus JAAFJT01. The sequence goes on along the minus strand of JANMJN010000306.1, from coordinate 6,718 downwards.
CAATATTGGACCCAACGGCAGAACCTGTAATCACAATCGGTGCTTCCAGACCTGCCGAACCGCCAAAACCGACGGTTAAAGCACTTGTAACGATGTGAGAATAGAGTTTATGGCGCTTGACCAATGCTGATTTTTGAGCAATTTCGTAGAGCACATTCGAAACGCCGCGTCCTAAATCGCCTTTGAGAACCTTCCGAACAAAATAAACGGTCAACAGGATACCAAACAAAGGATAAAAAATCATGTAAGGGCTGCCTTCATGCGAAAGAGAATGATTAATGGACAATAATCTTTGAATCAAATGTACCAATGATTTCAACACGACAGCCAATAATCCTGCTGATAAACCGACGATTATCGCTACCACAACCTCAAACTGACGAGCCGATAGACGTGTTTTGATGGTTCTGAAAAGGTTAATTGCTTTGTGAATCATAATTGTATGGTTGTATTGTTGTATGGTTAAATTGTTTCCAAACAGCAATTTAGCCACAAAACAATACAACCGTACAATATATTTAACAATTCAATGCCCCGCAAACGCTCAACGTTTGTCCTGAAACATAGCGACTCATATCAGAAGCTAAGAAAACACAAGCGTCGGCGACTTCTTCGCCTGCGCCCATTCTGCCAAGTGGAATGCTTTTCATAAAGGCAGCTTTAACATCGTCGGTTAAAACTTGCGTCATTTCTGTTTCAATATAACCGGGTGCGATGGCGTTGCAACGGATATTGCGGTTGCCATATTCCTTGGCAATGGATTTTGAAAAGCCGAAAATACCTGCTTTTGAAGCAGCATAATTGGCTTGACCGGCATTACCAAATACACCGACAACGCTTGACATATTGATAATAGAGCCACTGCGTTGTTTGAGCATTGGGCGAAGGGCATGTTTCGTCATATTGAAAACAGACTTTAAATTGGTCTGAATGACATCATCCCATTGCTGCTCGGTCATGCGCAACATCAAATTGTCGCGGGTAATACCCGCATTGTTGACAACCACATCGAGGCGACCAAACGCTTTGACGACATCGCCAATCAAAGCTTCTGCTTGTGCAAAATTGGCAGCATCGGACCGATAAGCATGGACTTGACCACCTGCTGCGGTCAAGTCATCCACAATGGCTTGTGCTTTAGCACTTGAGTTTTCAGATACATAAGTAAAAGCGACAATCGCCCCTTGTTCTGCAAAACGGCGGACAATTGCCTCACCGATACCTCGTGCGCCTCCTGTGACAAGGGCGACTTTATTTTCTAAAAGTTTCATATTTGATACTGGTTATTAGTTATTGGTTAATTGGTTATTGGGAAATTAGTTACTGGTCATTTCTGACGAATGACCAGTAACTGATTTACCAATAACCAATTGACCATTCGCGCAAAAATAGCATTTTAAGGTCAATGGGTGATATTTTTTGAAAAAATGGGTGCTTAGAATTTTTAAAATTTGAAAATGTTGTAAATTGTGCCGTTCAGCACACCGAAATTAAAGTTTTTAACAAAAGATACATTAATTCAATCAAAAAATATGAAAAAAACATTCTTGACACTCGTCTCACTTTTATTCACTGTTATGGTGTTTGCTCAAAAAGAAGTATCTGAAATGGCTAAAAATGCCAATACAGAACTGTCAGTGTCTCAAAAAGCGACGATTGAGTGGGTAAAACTCTACGATTTGGATTCAGACCAAGCAAAAGATGCTTTGGCAATTCAAAAAACGAAATATCAGAATTTGGCGGACATAGAGCCTTTGAAAACGCAAAATCCAGATCTGTACGTTCAAAAACGCTTATCGAGTTTTGAAATCGCTAACACAGAGTTTATGGGTTTGTTGGATGCCCGTCAAATGAAAATTTTCAAGCAAAAAGAAGCGGAACGCACCGCTAAATACGAGAATATCGTTTCGGCAATGAAAAAAACAGGCTACTCCGACGAAGATATCCGACAAAAGTTGATGGACACAGAGTTTTAACCCACTGAAGCGATTAAAGCATTTTCGAGGATTTGGAATACTTTAATCGCTTATTTTTTTGTGAAAAAACAAATATAGTTTTCTATATGTTTTACTTTTGTGAAAATATACCAACCAATAGCAAATTTTATATTGTTTCTATGTCAACCTAAAATGCTAAACGTTGTTTTGAGAAAAAAACTAACCAATTATTGTATCAAAACTTATGAATAACCCGAGGGTGAAGGACACAGCTCCCCTCAGTATAAAAGTAAAAGTATGGATCCATTAAAAGCGAAATTTAAAGAAAAGGCAACGGCTCTTGGTGCCGAAGTCAAAGCCCTTTTGAAAGAACACGGCAATACCGTCATTGATTCTGTTACATTAAGCCAAGCTTATGGCGGCATGCGCGACATCAGTAGCATGATTTGGGAACCTTCGTTACTTGATGCACAAGAAGGTATTCGTTTCAGAGGTTTCAGTATTCCAGAGTTGCAGGAAAAACTCCCAACAGGACGTGGCAAAGAACCACTCCCCGAAGGCTTGTTTTGGCTCATGCTCACAGGCGAAGTACCCACAGAAGAAGAAGCCCTTTGGGTGACAAACGATTGGGAACGTCGTGCCACAGTGCCACAGCACGTTTTTGACACCCTCAACTGCTTGCCAGATGATACCCATGCGATGACGATGTTTACCATCGGTATCATGGCATTGCAATCGGGCAGTGTTTTTGCCCGCCGATACGAAGAAGGTATGCCTAAATCAGAATATTGGGATGCGACTTATGAGGATACGATGAATCTCATCGCTTGTTTGCCTGTCCTTGCGGCAGCGATTTATCGTCGAAAATATAAAGGTGGTGATATTATTGCACCGAACACCCGTTTGGATTGGGCAGCCAATTTTGCGCACATGATGGGTTATGAAGACGCGGATTTCAAAAACTTGATGCGTTTATATATGACGATTCATGCCGACCACGAAGGCGGCAATGCTTCGGCACATACCACCCATTTGGTAGGCTCAACTTTGTCTGATTCTTACTTAGCGTTTGCGGCGGGTATGAATTCATTAGCGGGTCCTTTACACGGTTTGGCGAATCAAGAAGTGATTAAATGGATTTTTGAAATGTTAGAATCGATAGGTACAACAAAACCAACCAACGAACAAATCGGTGATTATGTCCGCAAAACATTGTCCGAAGGTCGTGTAGTGCCGGGTTATGGTCACGCTGTTTTGCGCAAGCCTGACCCACGTTTTACGGCTCAAAAAACATTTGCAGAAAAATATTGCCCCAATGCAGACCTTGTAAAAGTCGTTTGGCAAATATTTGATACGGTTCCACCCATTCTCCAAAGCCTTGGTAAAGTTAAAAACCCTTGGCCCAACGTGGATGCCCATTCAGGTGCGTTGTTGGTCAATTATGGCTTGAAAGAATATGGTTTTTATACTGTATTGTTCGGTGTTTCCAGGGCATTAGGCGTTTTGGCGGCGGGTTGTTGGTCGCGAGCTTTGGGCTTCCCATTGGAGCGTCCGAAGTCCATGACGACAGAATCGGTCAAAGAAATGCTGGCGGCGAAAGCGGCGGCTTAATTTTGATATTTTGGACTAAAAATACTGAGGGGGTGCTTTTGACAAAGAAGCATCCTCTTTTTTGTAGAAAACAGCATCTATGACGCAGTTCGGGGAACTTTTAATGTTGTTGTTCAAATCATGGATGTACTTAAAAAAGCACGTCCCCATTCATCGAAAACCTTTTTGTCGTCTAAAAACGCCTTTACATCGCCTAATTCCACTTATGGCATAATTTTGACGTAACTTTTCAGTTTTTAAGTATATTTTCTAAACGAAATAAGCAACTTTAACGTTTGTTGAATATCTTTGATTTATGAATACAACATTTTTTAAAATCTGGTGGAATATGAAATTTAGAAACATCTTTCTCATGACGGTGCTGGTTAGCGGCGTTCTTGTTGCGGCTTTTTGCCCAAAACCGGCGCCTGCCGACAAAGAAACAGCTTTGTTGCAATCGCTTATGACTGCACTGAATCAATTGCATTTTAGTCCTCAAAATATGGACGATGAGTTTTCAAAAAAAGTATATAAGCTCTATTTGAATCGCATTGACGCAGGAAGGCGGTTTTATACCCAAGCCGATATTGACCAATTAAAGTCTTTTGAAACCCTATTGGACGAACAAACGAAGGCTTATGAATACACTTTTTTCAACAAATCAGTTGAATTGTTGGATGCGCACATGGCAAAAGTGGAGGGCTTTTACAATGAAGTCATTCAAATGCCTATCGACTTTTCGGTGAATGAAAAAATCGAAATGGATGGGGACAAAAAGCCTTATGCCAAAAACGACCCAGAGTTGAAAGACCTTTGGCGCAAAATGATTAAATATGAAGTCATGACGCGTTTGACCAATAAACTCGAAGAAAAAGAGAAAGGCAAGGCGGATTATAAAGACAAATCGGACGACGAGTTGAAAAAAGCGGCTTTGACGGAGACGACGAAGCAGTATAATGACTATTTCAAACGCTTGAAAAAACTGAAGCGTATGGATAGGTTGTCGATTTACCTCAACTCTATTGCCAATGTCTTTGACCCACATACGGAGTATTTCGAGCCTATTGAAAAACAAAATTTTGATATCCGCATGTCAGGTCGTCTCATCGGTATCGGTGCACGTTTGCAAACGGACTTAGAGACAGATTTTACTAAAATTTCAGATGTGATGATTGGCGGTCCTGCTTGGAAACAAGGTGACCTCAAAGATGGTGACATTATTATGAAAGTCGCACAAGGCGACAAAGAACCGGTTGATATCAGCGGTATGGACATCAACGAAGTGGTTTCCATGATTCGGGGTAAAGAAAAAACCGAAGTTCGTTTAACTGTAAAAGCCAAAGCGGATGGTAAAACAAAGGTTATTGCTATCATTCGTGAAGAAGTGATTGTTGATGAAGGTTTTGTCAAATCGCTTATTATTCAAGAGGATCAAGGGGCAGAAAAAATTGGCTATATCAAATTGCCTACATTTTATGCCGACTTTGAAAACGATAATGGGCATCAATCCTGCGAGGACGTAGCTACAGAAGTTGAAAAACTGAAAAAAGCAGGCGTAAAAGGTATTGTGATTGACTTGCGCAACAATGGCGGTGGTTCGCTCCGCGATGTTGTTAAAATGTCAGGTTTGTTTATCGAGCAAGGACCTATTGTTCAAGTGAAAGGACGTTATGACCGTCCTGATGTATTGAGCGATAGCGACCCCTCAGTACAATACGGTGGTCCACTCGTTATTATGGTCAATGAGTTCTCTGCTTCGGCTTCTGAAATCATGGCGGCTGCTTTGCAAGACTATGGACGGGCGATTATCGTTGGCACACCGACTTATGGTAAAGGAACTGTTCAACGTTTCTTCGACCTTGACCGCGCTTATAAAGGCAGCGGCGGCAGTATTGCTGGCAATGCTGGTGGAATAGGTGCAGGGGATCTCGGTCTTGGCAATGTCAAAGTAACTATTCAGAAATTCTTCCGTGTCAATGGTGGTTCAACTCAATTAAAAGGTGTAACGCCTGATATTATTCTGCCTGATAACTATATGGAAGTACCTGTGGGTGAAAGAGACAATGAGCACCCGATGCCTTGGACATCTATCAACCCGGTAAAATACAGTCAGAATGTAGTAGATTTGAAAAAACTACCGGCTATCAAGTCTTACAGCGAAAAACGGGTAGCCGCTAACCCTACTTTTGCAGCCGTTTTGAGCAATGCTAAACGTATGAAAACACAGCGTGATAACACGGAATATTCTCTTAATTTAGCACAATTCCGCACATACGAAGCAAAACAGGATGAATTGTTGGATGCGTATAAAAAAGCAATCAAGCCCATTAATGGCTTCATGTCAGAGAATATTGCCGAAGATTTAGCGGCTTTACAAGCGTCAAATGACACATCGAAAGTCATTAGAAATAATGAGTGGCTTAAAGACGTGAAAAAAGATGCGCAGCTTTACGAAACCTTATTGATAATGCGCGATATGATTCAAAATGCAACTTTTAAAACAGCTGCCATTGAACCTAAAAAAGATTGATTATCAATAATTTAGTATAAAAGCAAAAGCCTTTCCAACAACCTATTAAGTTGGAAAGGCTTTTCTTTTTTCAAAATCATTCTAAAACCCTTTCAAAATTCCGTTGTTTTACACTTAAATTGGTTCACATAACTTATGTGTTCCATTCATCATTCACCATTTATCATTATTTATGACTGCTTACATTTTGACCATTGGCGATGAAATACTTATTGGTCAAATCACAGATACCAATGCCGTTTGGATGGCACAACAACTGAACCTGCAAGGCATTCGTATTGTCGGCAAAACATCGGTTGGCGATGTGCACGACGATATTGTTGAAGCTGTTGGTTATGCCCTCTCAAAAGCAGACCTTGTTTTATTGACAGGTGGACTCGGCGCAACGAAAGACGATATTACCAAAAAAGCCTTAGCCGATTACTTCAAAGTACCGATGATTTTCCATGATGAAACTTTCCAAAGGATGACTTATTTTTTTAAAAAAATAAATCGGACTGTTTCTGAAATGAACAAAAACGGGTGTTTTATGCCTGAAAATGCCTTGATTCTGAACAATGACAAAGGTCTTGCCCCTGCGATGTGGTTTACGAAGGGCTCTAAGGTTGTCGTTTCCATGCCTGGTGTTCCATACGAAATGCAGCATTTGATGAGCGACCGC